>NZ_KV840326.1:0-257 GCF_001839185.1 Staphylococcus sp. HMSC65H10
TGTAAGCGTTAAGATAATTTTAAATATAGTTTTAATCATTCTTATCATCTCCAGTGTCAATCAAACTAGGTATTAACTTAAGCATAGCTCTTAATTCGTATTCGTTCGTATTAGCCAATATAGGGCTGTAAAATTTACTTTCTTTATCATTGATGGCTTTGATAAACTCATCTTCAAGTTTAGCTTTTTCTTCGGGCGGACTATCTTTATATCTTTTTATTATCTCAGTGTATTTTTGGGGAAACTTCATTTTAGGA
>NZ_KV840327.1:0-61272 GCF_001839185.1 Staphylococcus sp. HMSC65H10
GGTCAATTAATGATTACTCTCCTACTCGATTTATGACGATAAATCTTTCAATTCAAGGCATCTTCTACATGAAAAATAGTAAATAGTTCATTCAATCGAAGGATAAATATTGGAGTTGACGTGTTGATATCGGTATAATGGGGTAAAGAAAAAGTACTAACAAAATCTCAGGAGGTTGTTTATTAATATGGTACAAATTACATTCGGCGGAGATCCCGTTTCATTAGTAGGTAATGCAGTAGAAGAAGGGCAAGAAGCACCAGACTTCACAGTAGTAAACAATGATTTAGAAGAAGTTACACTTGCAGATTACGAAGGCAAGAAAAAACTAATCAGTGCAGTACCATCTATTGATACAGGGGTTTGTGATAAACAAACACGTAAATTCAACGAAGAAGCAGCATCAGAAGAAGGTGGCGTAGTGCTTACTATTTCTGAAGACTTACCGTTCGCTCAAAAAAGATGGTGTGCAGCAAGCGGTTTAGACAATGTTATTTTATTAAGTGACTACCAAAAACATTCATTTGGTAAAAACTTTGGCGTATTAATGGACGACTTACAATTATTAGCACGTTCAGTATTCGTATTAGATAAAAATAACAAAGTTGTTTATAAAGAAATCGTGAATGAAGGAACAGACTTCCCTGATTTCGAATCTGCATTAAAAGCATATAGAGAATTAGACTAAAGTAAAGCAAGTATTTAAAGTAATTTTAAGTTAATAAATTTAGACCAGACTGCTCATAATTAGTGTAAGGATTTTAGATTCATTGATTATGAGCAGTCTTTTTAGGAAGGATTTTAAAATGGCTGAAGAACAAACAATTATGGAACGTTTGTTTCATGAATTAGATACTAAAACAAAAGAACTCAATAAAGAAAATGGTCAAAGTTTTATTGAAAACTTAGGGCTTGCGATGGAACAGATTTATCGTAATGACCGTGACTTATTAGAACAAGCAACACTAGCAGACCGACGTAAAGCTTTCCAATTTGCATATTTAAGCTTGTTGCAAGAACAAGATATTCAGGCAAATCACCAAATTACTCCTGACTCGATCGGCTTGATTCTTGGATTCTTAGTACAACAGTTTACACAAGATAAAAAAGAACTGAACATTGTTGATTTAACCAGCGGCAGTGGTCATTTAAGTGCAACTGTGCATGAAGTGTTAACAGAACAGACATTAATGCATCATCTTGTTGAAGTGGATCCAGTGTTATCTCGTGTCAGTGTACATCTAGCGAATTTCTTGGAAATTCCTTTTGATGTTTACCCACAAGATGCGATATTGCCTTTACCGTTTGAAGAAGCGGATGTCGTGATTGGAGATTTGCCTGTAGGTTATTATCCAGTAGATGATCGCAGTCATGAAATGAAATTGGGATTTGAAGAAGGACATAGTTATGCGCATTTCTTATTAATTGAACAAGCAATTGAAGCGTTAAGAGGTGCAGGTTTTGCATTTTTAATTGTGCCTAGCAATATTTTTGAAGGTGAACATGTAAAACAGCTCGAAAAATTCATTGCAACAGATACAGAAATGCAAGCATTCTTGAACTTACCGAAAACTTTGTTCAAAACTGAGCAATCTCGCAAATCAATCCTGATTTTACAGAAAAAAGAACGCGAGGTAACGCATGCTGTTGAAGTGTTGTTGGCCAATATACCAGATTTTAAATCTCCGCAACAGTTTCAAGGATTTTTAAAAGAATTGTCAGAATGGCTGCAACAAAATCATCACAAAAAATAAACTGTAATAATCTTGAAATTGAACTGTATTAATGGTTAAATAGATATGGTAAAAGAAAATGTAAATATTGGAGGCATAGTTTTATGTCAAAATTAGTGTTAGCAATTAACGCAGGTAGTTCATCACTGAAATTCCAACTTATAGAAATGCCTGAAGAAAAATTAATAAGTAAAGGTTTAATTGAGCGTATCGGCCTTAAAGGCTCAAAAATCACAGTAGAATTTAATGGTCAAAAGTATACTGATGAAAAAGAAATCAGCGACCACGTAAAAGCTGTTGATTTAATGTTGGATAGCTTGATTAACCACGGTATTATTCGTGACATCAATGACATTGATGGTACAGGACATCGTGTTGTTCATGGTGGGGAATTATTCCCTGAATCTGCGTTAGTTACAGACGAGGTAGAGAAACAAATTGAATCATTGACAGAATTAGCACCACTTCACAATCCAGCAAACTTAATGGGTATTCGTGCATTCCGAAAATTATTGCCGAATATTCCTCATGTTGCAGTGTTTGATACATCATTCCATCAAACAATGCCAGAACAAGCATATTTATACAGCTTGCCATTCCATTACTATAAAGACTATGGCATCCGTAAATATGGTTTCCACGGTACAAGCCATAAATATGTATCACAACGTGCTGCTGAAATTTTAAATCGTCCAATTGAAGAATTACGTATTATTTCTTGTCACATCGGTAACGGTGCTTCTATTGCGGCAATCGATGGCGGCGAATCAGTAGATACTTCAATGGGCTTCACACCATTAGCAGGTGTTACAATGGGTACACGCTCTGGTGATATTGACCCAGCATTAATTCCATATATTATGGAAAAAACAGGTAAAAACGCTGAAGAAGTGTTAGATATCCTAAATAAAGAATCAGGTTTATTAGGTATCTCAGGTACTTCAAGTGACTTACGCGACTTAGAACAAGATGCAGATGAAGGCAAAACACGTGCACAATTAGCACTAGATGTATTTGCTTCACGTATCCACAAATATATTGGTTCTTATACAGCGAAAATGCACGGTGTAGATGTTATTGTCTTCACTGCAGGTGTCGGAGAAAACTCTGACGAAGTGCGTGGCCGTGTATTAGAAGGTTTAGAATTCATGGGTGTTTATTGGGATCCTAAGAAAAACGAACAAATTCATGGTTCAGAAGGATTTATCAACTACCCACATTCACCAGTTAAAGTATTAGTTATTCCAACAAACGAAGAAGTTATGATTGCACGTGATGCAGTTAAATTCGGTAGTTTATAGTAGTTTATAATTGATAAAATTCATCCAGTTAATAGGGGAGATAACCTTATTAACTGGATTTTTTTGCGTAATGATAATTTTTAAAGTAATAAAAAAACCGATCAGTTATTAACTGACCGGTTAAACACTCATAGTAAAAGCAAATTAATTATCTTGCTTGATATTGTTTACGTAATTCTTCAGTTGCTACTTGAGGTTCGAAATCTTCAGGCATTTCTTCTGTACGAACTACTAGAACATCACAAGGTGAATGACGAACAATAGCTTCTGAAACAGATCCTACGATAAAGCGTTCTACCGCATTCAAACCAGAAGTACCGCAAATAACTAAGTCTGCTTTGACTTCTTGTGCGATTTTTTTAGGAATGATTGCTTTAGGTGAACCAAATTCAAGGAGTGTTTCAACGTCTTCCACGCCTTCTTTTTGGGCAAAATCTTTATAACCTCTAAGTAATTCTTCAGCGAATTGTTTAGATTTTTCAGTGAACTGAACATCATAAACTTCGTATGAAGTATATGTTCTAGAGTCAATAACATTAGTGATGATAAGTTTAGCGTTGTTACGTTTCGCTACTTCCACCGCTTTATTGAATGCCCATTCAGCTTCTTGTGATCCATCTACTGCGATTAAAATATTTTTATAAGTTAACATCGTACATGACCTCCTTCTTCTATTCACTTATATTTTACCACATTGACAGAATATTAGAAATAAAAGTAGCGATTGAATTTTTACATTTGTTTGAATTTTAAAAATACCTTATATCTAATGATAATTTAATCTTATCATGCTTTTCTGAACGTAATGATTGCGCTTTCAGCATATAAGCGTTAGGATAAGGATGGGAGGTGTACGGAATGAAAATAGGTATTCCAAAAGAGATAAAAAATAATGAAAACAGAGTAGGTTTATCACCAAGCGGTGTTCATGCTTTAGTTGAAGCAGGGCACACAGTTAAAGTAGAGAGCAGCGCAGGTGAAGGTTCATTCTTTACAGATGAGGATTATAAAGACGCAGGTGCAACAATTGTTGATGGACCTGGCGAAGCTTGGGATGTTGAAATGGTTATCAAGGTTAAAGAACCAATTGAACCAGAATACAAATATTTCAAGAAAGATTTAATCTTATTCACTTATCTACACTTAGCAAACGACGAAACATTAACAAAAGAACTTGTTGATAATGAAGTCGTTGCGATTGCATACGAAACGGTGCAATTACCAGATAGATCATTACCATTATTAACGCCAATGAGTGAAGTTGCAGGTAGAATGGCGACACAAATCGGTGCGCAATTCTTGCAAAAATTCTATGGCGGTATGGGCGTATTGCTAGGAGGAATTCCTGGTGTACCTAAAGGTAAAGTCACAATTATCGGTGGCGGCCAAGCAGGTACAAACGCAGCGAAAATCGCTTTAGGCTTAGGTGCCGACGTAACAATCTTAGACGTTAATCCAAAACGTTTACAAGAACTTGATGATTTATTCGGCGGACGTGTGCATACAGTTATGTCTAACCCGCTTAATATCGAACAAAATGTTACGCAAAGTGATTTAGTTGTCGGTGCGGTATTAATTCCAGGCGCTAAAGCACCAAAACTTGTAACTGAACAAATGGTTAAAGACATGAAAGACGGTGCTGTATTGGTAGATATCGCTATCGACCAAGGTGGTATCTTCGAAACATCTGACCACGTTACAACGCATGATGATCCAACTTATGTTAAACATGGTGTGGTTCACTATGCAGTAGCAAATATGCCAGGTGCGGTACCACGTACTTCTACAATTGGTTTAAACAATGCGACATTACCTTATGCGCTACAAATCGCAAACAAAGGTTATTTACAAGCATTGAAAGATAACCAACCATTATCTTTAGGATTGAATGTGTACGACGGTAAAGTTACAAATGAAGGTGTAGCTAACACGTTTGATCTTCCGTATACACCAGTAGATCAAGCATTAAATTAATTATTAATTTAATGGGATGTAAGGAGCGTATAAAGCTCTGAAAACATCAAAAATGACGCCATCTCATTGCTGTTTGGGGTATAAACAGCGATGGGGTGGCGTCTTTCTATACACAGAAATTTTTCAGCTCATAAAAAAGGTGGAGTATTCGTACTCCACCTTAAATCAATACTCTCTCATTATTTATCATAATGTGTTAAGACTTCATTTCCATCTTCAGTGACTAAGATGTCGTCTTCGATACGGACACCCACTTCACCAGGAACATAAACACCAGGTTCAACTGTGACAACCATACCTGGAACAAATTGATTTGTGTTGAATCCAGCAACATCTTGATATTCATGTTCTTCTAAGCCTAAACCGTGACCAAGACGGTGTACGAAGTATTCACCATAACCAGCATCAGCAATAATACCGCGTGCTTTTCTGTCTACGTCACCAATAACTACGCCCGGTTTAATCATGTCAATTGCAGCTTTTTCAGCTTCTAATACAACATTATAAACAAATTGTGCTTTTTCGCTTGGGTTACCGAAAGCTACTGTTCGTGTCATATCTGAGCAATAGTTTTCATAAATAACACCTAAGTCGAATAAGACATATTCATCTTTTTGAAGTTGGCGATCACCAGGAATACCATGTGGTGAAGCAGCATGGTCGCCAAATAAGACCATTGTATCGAAACTCATTGCGCTGACACCGTATTTTGTTTGAATTTCATATTCAATATGACGTACCACTTGTTTTTCTGTTACGCCTTCTTCTAAAAAATCTACTCCGATTTCAATACATTTATCAGCAAGTCTTGCAGCTTCTTTGATTTTGTCAATTTCCTCAGGAGTTTTGACATTACGTAAATCTTTGATTGTTTGGTCAATTGAACCGAATGTTTCAACACCAAATCCTTCAATTAATTCTTTTTGACGTTTTAATGTCAGATGATCTTCTTCCACAAGAATTTTATCAAAGTTGTAATCTACAAGCTTAAATGGATCTTCACCATCAGCATTACCGACAACTTTACCAGTGAACGGAGAGGCTTTAACCTCTTCTACTTCTAATTTAGGGACAAATAAAACTTCTTCACCCTCAGCAGTAATTAGCAAGGCTAATAAACGTTCGTGGGGATCGCTTAAGTAGCCAGAAAAGTAGAATACGTTAAGCGGTGTCGTAATCCAAGCAGCCCCTGCATCTTGATTACGTATTTCATTAACAATTTCTTCTGTTTTCAAAATTCTTCAACCTCCATTCGTATGATTAACTTTATTTTAAGTCAAAGCGGTTCAGAATTCAAAAGGCAATGGTGTCATTTAGACTAAAGTGGGGTAAATGTTATACTAGAGTTAAGATTGAAGCATAAGGGGGCTTTTTAAAATGGAATTATCATTTCATGGACAATCAACAATCTATTTTGAAGCAAACGGCAAGAAAGTCATCGTAGATCCATTTATTACTGGTAATGATTTATCAGATTTAAATGCAGAAGATTTAGAGGTAGATTATATTATTTTAACGCATGGTCACGCAGACCACTTCGGTGATACTGTGAAAATTGCGCAAAAAAATAATGCGACAGTTGTCGGCCTTGCGGAAGTTGCAGATTATTTATCAACTGCACAAGGTGTAGAAAATGTACACCCAATGAATATCGGAGGTAAATGGGAATTTGACTTTGGAACAGTTAAGTATGTACAAGCGTTCCATAGTTCAAGTATCACAAATGAAAACGGCATTCCAGTTTATTTAGGTTCTTCAACTGGTTTGATTTTAGAAATTGAAGACAAAACGATTTATCACTGTGGTGACACTGGCTTATTCAGTGATATGAAATTAATCGCAGATCGTCATCCGGTGGATGTATGCTTCGTACCAATCGGTGATAACTTCACAATGGGTATTGAAGATGCCAGTTACGCGATCAACGAGTTTATCAAACCGAAAATCACTGTACCTGTGCATTACAACACATTCCCATATATTGAACAAGACCCTGAAGAATTCAAGAAATTGGTTAAAGAAGGCGAAGTACAAATCTTAAAACCAGGTGAAGCTGTAAAATTCTAATAACACAGATAATAAAAATGCTTGTACAACTCAATGTACAAGCATTTTTCATTATTTTACAATCAATACTGGGATATGAGCACGTTTTGCGACTTTATGGCTGACGCTGCCTAGCACAAATTTCTTTTGCTCTTGTGCTTTACGGTTACTTACTACTAAAATGTCATAATCACCACTGTTCGCAAACTTAACAAGTTCTTCTTTTGGATTACCGCGTACAATGATTTCATCGTATTCGATACCGTATTCATCAAGAATATCACGTGTTGGTTGTAATTCTTGACTACGCGCTTTTGTTAAATCGTTTAAATGTGTGCCGCCCTTAATAGATGCTTGTGCATCTTGTTCAGTGATCGCATTTAATAATGTGACAATTGTGCCTTCACCAGACAATTTTCTGATATTAGCTAATGCTTTTTTGTTTTCTAAATCAGTATCAACGCCGAGTAAAATATTTTTATACATTCTCAATCCCTCCTTAATACATATTCTAATAAAAATGTGTCAACTTTTCCAATTAAATTTATTGTCAACTTAACAAACCGTATTTAAATTACAAAATGTCAACTATTGAGTTAGGTACTCCACCTATAACATGTTAAAATTCAAGAGAGATTAACTTCGATTTTTAGACTGAATCAAGTTATAATTAATAAGAAGAGTAAGCAGAGAATGAGGGAAGTAAGTAATGACAAAACATGAACAGATTCTTGCACACATTGAATCACTCGCTGTGGGTCAGAAAATATCTGTCCGTAAAATAGCAAAAGATTTAGAGGTATCTGAAGGAACAGCTTACCGTGCAATTAAAGATGCTGAACAACTTGGACTCGTCGCTACCATAGATCGAGTCGGAACTGTGAGAATAGAAAAGAAAACTAGAGAAGAAATCGAACATTTAACGTTTGGTGAAATTGTTAAAATTATTGATGGTCAGGTACTTGCAGGTCGTAACGGTCTTCATAACACGCTGACTAAGTTTGCTATTGGTGCCATGAAATTAGAAAATGTGGTTAAATATCTGACTAAAAATACTTTGTTGATTGTCGGTAATAGGACGGATGTACAATTAGAAGCATTGAGACATGGCAGTGCAGTGTTGATTACAGGTGGTTTAAGTACAACACCTGAAATTAAACGTTATGCAGATCAACATGATTTGCCTATCTTATCGTCTAATTACGATTCATATTTAGTTGCGAATATGATTAACCGTGCGATGTATAATCAGATCATTCGTAAAGAAATTTTAATTGTTGAAGATATTGTTAAACCTGTCACTGAAGAGACTGTATTGAAAGAAACAATGAAAGTTGCAGATGTTAAAAGTCGTTCGCAAGAGACAGGACATTCAAGATTTCCAGTTGTCGATGATGACTTTAAATTAGTGGGGATTGTGACAAGTAAAGATATTATTGCAAAAGATTCAGAAGAATATCTTTATAAAGTAATGACAAAGCCTGTGTTAAATGTGCAAGTGTCTACAACTGTTGCGACATGTGCGCATATGATGATATGGGAAGGTATTGAATTACTGCCGGTCACGACAATCAATAAGAAATTACTTGGCGTAGTATCACGTGAAGATGTTCTGCGTGCTATGCAATTATTAGGACGTCAACCGCAAGTAGGGGAAACTATCAATGATCAAGTCGGCAAGTACATTTCAATTAATAAAGATAAAATTACTGTAGATGTTGCACCCCAACTGACAAGCCAATACGGGACGTTAAGTAAAGGTGCTTTTGTCGCAATTATTGAAGAAACGATTCGCTATAAAATGCGTCAAATAAAAAAACAAGAAGTTATGATTGAAAGTTTAAGTATTATTTATATGAAGACAGTTTCTATTGAAACAGAACTTGAAATTAATTATGACATGTTAGATGTTGGGAGACACTTTGCTAAAATTGAGGTCAGCATGCGTGAAGGACAACAAGATGTAGCTAAAGCATTGATTATTTGTCAAATGCTAGAAAGCTGATGTACTGCATCAACAGATAATGAAGGAGTAATGATATGAATACATTTAATGAAATTATGAACCGAATTGAACAAGAAGATACAATTATTATCCATAGACATGTGCGACCAGATCCAGATGCCTATGGTTCTCAATTAGGTTTAAAATCTTATTTACAATTAAAATTTCCAGATAAAAAAGTCTATGCTGTAGGTGAAAGTGAGCCTTCTTTAGATTTTATGGGAACATTTGATGCAGTAAGTGATGATACTTACAAAGAAGCATTAGTCATCGTATGTGATACAGCTAATGCGCCTCGTATTGATGATCAACGTTTTGCTAATGGTAAAGGTTTAATCAAAATTGATCACCATCCTGCATTAGATCAATATGGCGAGTTAAATTATGTGAACACTGAAGCTTCATCAACAAGTGAAATCATCTTTGATATCATTGCGCATTTTAATGATACATCCATCATTGATGCAGAAACAGCACGCTTACTGTATTTAGGTATCGTTGGCGATACAGGTAGTTTCTTATTCAGCAATACAAGTGCGCATACAATGGAAGTTGGGGCACAACTTTTAAAATATCCATTTGACCACACTGCAGAATTGAATAAAATGGCTGAAAAAGACCCTAAACTTATGCCATTCCAAGGCTATGTGCTACAAAACTTTGAAATGAATGACAACGGCTTTGCGAAAGTTCAAATTACACAAGATGTTTTAAAACAATTTGATATTAAACCGAACGAAGCTTCTCAATTTGTAAATACAATTGCTGATTTACGCGGTTTAAAAATTTGGGTCTTTGCAGTTGATGAAGGCGAAGATATTCGTTGTCGTCTGCGTTCTAAAAAAGTTGTTATCAATGACGTCGCACAACAATTTGGAGGCGGCGGACACCCGAATGCATCTGGTGTTTCAGTTTATAGTTGGGAAGAATTTGATCGTTTAGCAGAAGCCTTAAATCAAAAATTAATCGACTAACTGCACAATATTAAAAAGGGAGGGACAAAATTATGAAGGCACATCTAAATATCCACACTGCGTATGATTTGCTAGAATCTAGTCTACGTGTTTCTGACATTGTTGAAAAAGCAGTCGCAGAAGGCTATCAATCGTTGGCACTGACTGATAGAAATGTCTTGTATGCTGTCCCTCAATTTTATGATGCATGCAGACAAGCAGACATCAAACCCATTATCGGTATGACTGTAGATTTAAGTGATGGCTTAACAGAGTTAGAAACAGTATTATTAGCTAAAAATAATCAAGGATTAAAATCGTTATATCAACTTTCTTCAGCAATTAAAATACAAGATAAACGTACGATTTCTACAGAATGGCTAAAACATTATCAAAATGATTTAGTCATTATTTTTAAGCGTATCAATGCTGAACAAATGAATTTAGCGGAAATGTTTAGTGAACACACAGATGTATTCACGGATCATTTAAGCAGCGGTGCAGCAGAACAATTAGATTTAAATCAAGTGTGGATGCAAGAAGCAAAATATCTTGATGAAGCAGATGCTGAAACTGTCAGTGCATTGCAAGCAATTAAAAACAATAAAGCATTAGACTTAGTAAATACAGGTAGCGAACAGCATGCCCATTTATATAGCCAAGCTGATATAGTTAGCTTGAGTTTATCTCAAGACATTATTGATAATACAAATGACCTTGCTGATCAATGTAATATTACGATTGAATATCATCAATCACTGTTACCACAGTATGATACACCTGAAGGTACTTCATCTAAAGAATACTTATACCAATTATTAGATAATGCTATTAAACGTATGAACTTAGATACTCCTCAGTATAGAAAACGTTTAGATTATGAGTTCGATGTCATTACGAAAATGGGGTACGAAGATTATTTCCTAATTGTAAGCGATCTGATTCATTACGCGAAAACACAAGATGTCATGGTCGGTCCAGGTCGTGGTTCATCTGCAGGTTCTCTAATCAGTTACTTGTTGAATATCACAACGATTGACCCATTAAAATATAACTTATTATTTGAGCGATTTTTAAATCCCGAACGTGTCACAATGCCAGATATTGATATCGACTTTGAAGATACAAAACGTGAACGTGTGATTGAATATGTACAACAAAAATATGGAGATTACCATGTTTCAGGTATTGTGACATTTGGACATTTACAAGCGAAAGCAGTCGCAAGAGATGTAGGACGTATTATGGGGTTTGAAGAAAAAACACTCAGTGAAATTTCACATTTAATTCCGTCTAAATTAGGTATAACTTTAAATGAAGCTTATGACACACAAGCATTTAAAGACTTTGTGCATCGCAATCATAGACATGAAATGTGGTTCAAACTCAGTAGGAAATTAGAAGGGTTGCCGAGACATACATCAACGCATGCGGCAGGCATTATTATTAACGAACGTCCATTATATCAATATGTACCATTATTAATGGGAGATACGGGTCTATTAACACAGTGGACAATGACTGAAGACGAACGACTTGGTTTGTTGAAAATCGACTTTTTAGGTCTGAGAAATTTATCCATCATTCACCAAATCATCAATCAAGTAAAGAAAGATTTAAATATCGATATTGATATAGAATCTATTCCTTTTGATGATGAGAAAGTATTTAAAATGTTGTCATTAGGGGAAACAACCGGATTATTCCAATTAGAATCAGACGGTGTCAGAGATGCATTAAGACGTTTACAGCCGCAACATTTTGAGGATATTGTCGCAATGACTTCTTTATATCGTCCAGGTCCAATGGAAGAAATACCGACATATATTGCTAGACGTCATGACCCATCTAAAGTGGCCTATCTTCATCCTGATTTAGAACCGATATTAAAATCCACATACGGTGTTATTATTTATCAAGAACAAATCATGCAGATTGCAAGTAAGTTCGCAGGGTTCAGTTATGGAGAAGCGGATATTTTACGTCGAGCAATGAGTAAAAAGAATCGGGCTGTGTTGGAAAATGAACGTCAACACTTTGTAGAAGGTGCAAGTCGAAATGGCTACTCAGAACAATTAAGCAAACAAATCTTTGATTTAATTCTTAAATTCGCAGATTATGGTTTCCCACGTGCTCATGCGGTGAGTTATTCTAAAGTCGCCTATACGATGGCGTATTTAAAAGTACATTATACTAATTATTTTTATGCCAATATTTTAACGAATGTGATTGGCAGTGAGAAAAAGACTGAACAGATGATTGCTGAAGCTAAAACGATGAACTTAAAGATTTTACCTCCAGACATCAACGAAAGTCATTGGTATTATAAAGCAGCTGAACAAGGTATTTATTTATCTTTAGGTACCATCAAAGGTGTCGGTTATCAAAGTGTTAAAGCCATTGTAGATGAGCGTTATCAAAATGGTCGATATAAAGATTTCTTTGATTTTACACGTCGTTTATCTGGGCGCGTTAAAACACGTAAGTTATTAGAAGCGCTCATATTAGTGGGAGCATTTGATCAATTCGGTGAAACACGTGCAACCTTATTAGGAACATTAGATGAGGTTTTAGATTCATCAAGTCAAGTCGAACAAGATGCTTTGATTTTTGACTTTGTGACACCGAAATTAGAGTACCAACAAAAAGAAGAGTTGCCTGATTTAGCATTAAGTAACTTTGAAAAAGAATACTTAGGATTTTATATTACAAAACATCCAATGGAAAAATTGTTTGATTCAAAACAGTTTTTAGGCATTTATAAATTAAACAATGCGAACAATCATCAACCTGTACTTGTACAAATGGACACACTGAGACGTATTCGTACAAAAAAAGGGCAACCGATGGCTTTTGCGACTTTAAATGATGGTGAGCACACGTTAGATGGTGTTATTTTCCCTGATACTTTTCAACGTTATGAAACACTTCTATTAGAAGAAAAACCGTTTATTGTAAAAGGGAAATTCGAAAATAGAAATCAAAAGCATCAATTAATTATTAATGAAATACAAGATTTAGATGCATATGAAAAAATGATGTTTGAAAAAGCAACACGTATTATACTCAGAAAAATTAATGTTGATGATTTAGACTTTGATAATGAAACATCTGAAACACATCAACAACTTCCAATATATTTTTATGATGAACAGTCAAACCAAATGCGGCAAGTTGGAAGAATTGAACGTGATGTTGATACGATTGAAAGATTGGTTGAACAAATTGATCCTGAAAATATTCGCTTAATGTAATAGAAGTCTGTGACAATGGATTGCATTAGTTACAGACTTTTAAAACTTTTAAGCAATTCATCGACAAAATTAAGGAAATTAATAATTTAACCCATGAGAATCAGTGAAACAGCGACATCTGTGTTATAATCAGTACATAAAATTCAGAGTAGTACTAAAACCAAAAGTTTATTGTAAATTTTCGGTAAAAATAATAAAACAACTCAGTAATAGATTGAACATAATATGCGTGAATTTATTTCGATATTAAGATACAGAACAAAGGAGCGATTGGTTTGTCATTAAGAGACGATGCTTTAGAAATGCATAAAAGAAATCAAGGTAAATTTGATGTTACACCCAAAGTAAAAGTTACAAATAAAGAAGAATTAAGTTTAGCTTATTCTCCTGGTGTTGCAGAACCATGTAAAGAGATTTATGAGGATCCTCGTAAAGTCTATGATTATACATCTAAAGGCAATACTGTAGCTGTAGTAACAGATGGCACTGCAGTATTAGGATTAGGTAATATTGGTCCTGAAGCAAGTATTCCTGTAATGGAAGGTAAAGCTGTTCTATTCAAAAGCTTTGCTGGGGTAAGTGGTGTACCAATAGCTTTGAATACAACAGATACAGAAGAAATTATCAAAACAGTTAAATTATTAGAACCTAATTACGGCGGTATCAACTTAGAAGATATTTCTGCGCCGCGCTGTTTTGAAATTGAAAACCGATTAAAAAAAGAAACTAAAATTCCAGTCTTTCATGATGATCAGCATGGGACAGCAATCGTGACAATGGCTGGATTGATTAATGCTTTAAGAATTACTGATAAATCACTATCAGATATCAAAGTGGTATTGAATGGTGCAGGCGCTGCAGGTATTGCGATTGTGAAATTATTATATTCATACGGTGTGCGCAATATGATTATGTGTGATTCTAAAGGTGCTATTTATAAAGGACGCCCGCATGGCATGAATGAAACCAAAGATTTTGTGGCAGAATGGACGAACAAGGATAAACAAGAAGGTAAGTTAGCTGATGTTATCCAAGGTGCTGATGTCTTTATCGGTGTTTCTGTTGCTAATGCATTATCTCAAGATATGGTAAAATCAATGAATAAAGACAGTATCATTTTTGCGATGGCAAATCCTAATCCAGAAATTAATCCAGATGACGCAAAAGCGGCTGGAGCAAGAGTGATTGGAACAGGCCGTTCAGATTATCCGAACCAAATTAATAACGTGTTAGCATTCCCAGGCATCTTCAGAGGTGCTTTAGATGTACGTGCAACACATATTAATGAGAAAATGAAACAAGCTGCTGTACAAGCTATCGCTAATTTAATTGGGCCGGATGAGTTGTCACCGGAATACTGTATTCCAGCACCATTTGATAAACGTGTAGCACCATTGGTTGCACGCAATGTAGCGAAAGCAGCTATGGAATCTGGAGTTGCTAGGGTTGAAGTTGACCCAGATGAAATATACAATAAAACGATGAGATTAACTGATATTAAATAGATTATTTTTACAATGTACTGTTATGTCTTTAAATTAACATAATAGTGATGTGGAGGTTGACCAATGTTTAAAGATTTTTTCAATCGAGGCAGTAAAAAGAAAAAATATGTAACTGTCCAAGATTCAAAACAGAATGACGTTCCATCAGGTATCATGACTAAATGTCCAAAATGTAAAAAAATCATGTATACAAAAGAACTATCTGAAAACCTCAATGTGTGTTTTAATTGCGATCATCACTTATCTTTGACTGCATATAAACGAATTGAAGCAATTTCAGATGAAGGAACATTTAAAGAGTTTGATAAAGGAATGACATCTGCCAATCCTTTAGACTTTCCTGGTTACGAAGAAAAAATTCAAAAAGATCAAAGCAAAACAGATTTGAATGAAGCGGTAGTAACTGGAACAGCCGAATTAGATGGTACAAAATACGGCGTTGCAGTTATGGATTCACGTTTCAGAATGGGGAGTATGGGTTCTGTTGTCGGTGAGAAAATCTGCCGTATTATAGATTATTGTACAGAACAACATTTGCCGTTTATCCTTTTCTCTGCAAGTGGCGGTGCCAGAATGCAGGAAGGTATTATTTCATTAATGCAAATGGGTAAAACAAGCGTATCATTGAAACGTCATTCTGATGCTGGTTTATTATATATTTCTTATATTACACATCCTACAACAGGTGGTGTTTCTGCCAGCTTTGCATCAGTTGGTGATATCAACTTGTCAGAACCGCGTGCTTTAATCGGTTTTGCGGGTCGTCGTGTTATTGAACAAACAATTAATGAAAAATTACCGGATGATTTCCAAACAGCGGAATTCTTATTAGAACACGGCCAATTAGATAAAGTAGTTCATCGTAAAGATATGCGTGCTACTTTAAGTCAATTATTGAAAATGCATACAGGACAAGAGGTGAAAAAAGATGCTTGATTTTGAAAAGCCGTTATTTGATATTAAAAATAAAATAGATGCTTTGAAAGAATCACAAGAGAAAAATGATGTAGATTTGCAAGAAGAAATTGATATGTTAGAGGCTTCTCTAGAGCGTGAAACTGAAAAAATATACAAGCATCTTAAACCTTGGGACCGTGTTCAATTAGCTAGAATGCAAGAACGACCTACAACCTTAGATTATATTCCATACATCTTTGATGATTTCATGGAATTACATGGGGATAGAAATTTCAGAGATGATCCAGCAATGATAGGCGGCATTGGATATTTAAATGGTCAGCCAGTCACTGTAGTTGGTCAACAACGTGGTAAAGATACAAAAGATAATATTTACCGTAATTTCGGAATGGCTCATCCAGAAGGGTACCGTAAAGCGTTACGTTTAATGAAACAAGCTGAGAAGTTCAACAGACCTATCTTTACATTTATTGATACTAAAGGCGCATACCCTGGTAAATCTGCTGAAGAACGTGGTCAAAGTGAGTCTATTGCTAAAAACTTAATAGAAATGTCTAGCTTGAAAGTGCCTGTCATCACTTTAGTTATTGGCGAAGGCGGAAGCGGTGGAGCTTTAGGTATTGGTATTGCAAATAGAGTATTAATGCTTGAAAACAGTACGTATTCAGTGATTTCACCAGAAGGTGCAGCAGCGTTGTTATGGAAAGATAGCAACCTTTCAAAAATTGCTGCTGAAACAATGAAAATCACAGCACCTGATTTAAAAGAATTAGGTGTGATTGATGAAGTTATTACAGAACCACTTGGCGGCGCACATAAAGATATTGAACAACAAGCGCGCAGTATTAAACATGCGTTTGTTTCTCATTTAGATGCGTTGAAAAAATTAGATGGTCCAGCGTTAGCTAACGATCGTTTTGATAAATTCCGTCAAATGGGTGAATATAAAGAACAATAAGGGAAAAGGATTCTATACTTCTTTTTTAGGGAAGAGTGTAGAATCCTTTTCATTTTGTATTTGAGAATTAATCCGGTTATGATGGTTAAAAATAGCAGAAATTGAAAAAATTAGACTGTAAAAATATGTCTATCGTATCCATATTAAATAAAAAGTGTGGCTATATTTCGAAAATAGAAATATAAAACGTTTACATTATGGATTGCATGGTATTTTTATGGATAACCACGCTATTTTATGGTATTTTTAATGTAAATCATACAAGTTAGGAAGGTCAGTTGTCATGAAAAAAATTGCAGTTTTGACTAGTGGTGGAGACGCTCCGGGAATGAACGCTGCTGTTCGAGCAGTTGTGCGTACTGCCATTTATAATGGGATTGAAGTTTACGGTGTGTACCAAGGCTACCTCGGATTGATAAATGATGATCTTAAAAAGCTTGAACTAGGATCAGTGGGAGATACAATTCAAAGAGGAGGTACATTCCTTTACTCTGCACGTTGCCCAGAATTTAAGGACAAAGAAGTACGTGCCAAAGCAATTGAAAACTTAAGAAGTCATGGTATTGATGGATTAGTTGTAATCGGCGGCGACGGAAGTTATCGTGGTGCTCAACGTATCAGTGAAGAATGCCCTGAAATTCAAACTATCGGTATTCCGGGAACAATCGATAATGATATTCCAGGTACAGACTTCACAATTGGTTTTGACACAGCACTCAATACAATTATTGATTCTGTCGATAAAATCAGAGACACTGCTTCAAGTCACGCGAGAACATTTATTATTGAAGTTATGGGCCGTGATTGTGGTGACCTTGCATTGTGGGCTGGTTTAGCTGTCGGTGCAGAAACAATCCTCGTTCCAGAAGTAAAAACAGATATCAAAGATATCGCAGAAAAAATAGAAGCCGGTATTAAAAGAGGTAAAAAACATTCTATCGTTATGGTAGCTGAAGGTGTTATGTCAGGACAAGATTGTGCAGAAGAATTAGCAAAATACATCCATGTAGATGGACGTGTTTCTGTACTCGGTCATATCCAACGTGGCGGTAGCCCAACTGGTCAAGACAGAGTGTTGGCATCAAGACTTGGCGGTCATGCCGTAGAATTATTAATTGAAGGTAAAACAGCATTGGGAGTTGGCATTAAACAAAATGAATTAACTCAAACACCATTTGATGATATCTTCAGTAATAAAGGTAGTAAGTTTAATTTTGATATGTATGAGTTAGCACAAGAATTATCAATTTAATGATAGATTTAGTGAAATTTTTAGGAGGCTTTTATAATGAGAAAAACTAAAATCGTTTGTACGATTGGACCTGCATCAGAATCTGAAGAAATGTTAGAAAAATTAATGAACGCTGGCATGAACGTTGCCCGTTTGAACTTCTCACACGGTGATCACGCTGAACACAAAGTTCGTATTGACCGCATCAGAGAAGTTGCACAACGTTTAGACAAAACTATTGCAATCATGCTTGATACAAAAGGACCTGAAATCAGAACACACAACATGAAAGACGGTGTGATTTTCTTAGAAAAAGGTAAAGAAGTTATCGTAAGCATGGAAGAAGTTTTAGGTACAGCTGAGAAATTTTCTGTAACATATGCAGATTTAATCAACGACATTGAAATTGGTTCTTATATTCTATTAGACGATGGTTTAGTAGAATTAGAAGTTAAAGAAATCAATAAAGATAAAGGCGAAGTTTTATGTGAAGTCCTCAACTCAGGTGAAATTAAAAATAAAAAAGGTGTTAACTTACCAAACGTTAAAGTTAACTTACCTGGTATTACTGATAAAGATGCTGATGATATCCGCTTCGGTATCGATCAAAACATCGACTTAATCGCAGCAAGCTTTGTACGTCGTCCAAGTGACGTATTAGATATCCGTAAAATTTTAGAAGAAGAACGTAATACTAACATTCAAATTCTTCCTAAAATCGAAAACCAAGAAGGTATCGACAACATTAAAGAAATCCTTGAAGTTTCTGATGGTTTAATGGTAGCTCGTGGTGACATGGGTGTTGAAATTCCACCTGAAAATGTACCTGTAATCCAAAAAGACCTTATCAGACAATGTAACAAATTAGGTAAACCAGTTATCACAGCAACTCAAATGTTAGACTCTATGCAACGTAACCCACGTGCAACAAGAGCCGAAGCAAGTGACGTAGCTAACGCTATCTATGATGGTACAGATGCAGTTATGTTATCTGGTGAAACTGCTGCAGGTTTATATCCTGAAGAAGCTGTTAAAGCAATGAGAAACATTGCAGTTGCAGCTGAAGCCGCTCAAAACTACAAAAAATTATTAAATGACCGTACTAAATTAGAAGAAACTAACTTAGTAAATGCAATTGGTGTTTCTGTAGCACATACTGCCCTTAACTTAAAAGTTAAAGCAATCGTTGCTGCAACTGAAAGTGGTTCAACTGCAAGAACTATCTCTAAATTCCGTCCACATTCAGACATTATCGCTGTAACACCAAACCCAGAAACAGCTCGTCAATTAGCATTAGTATGGGGCGTATTCCCAGTTGTTAAAAAAGGACGCAAAACTACTGACGCATTACTTAACAATGCAGTAGCAACAGCAATCGAAACTGGCCGCGTTCAAAATGGGGATTTATTAATCATCACTGCTGGTGTTCCAACTGGTGAAAAAGGTACAACTAACATGATGAAATTACACTTAGTTGGTGACGAACTTGTTAAAGGTCAAGGTGTTGGACGTAATTCAGTAGTAGGTAACGCAGTAGTTGTAAACGAAGCATCTGAATTAGAAGGCAGAGATCTTTCAAACTCAGTAATCGTTACTCATTCTACAGATGAAACATTCGTACCTTATGTAGAACAAGCTGCTGGTTTAGTTGCTGAAGAAGCTGGTATCACATCACCAAGTGCGATCATCGGTTTAGAACAAGGTATCCCAACAATCGTTGGTGCTAAAAACGCAACTAAATTAATCGCTGATGATGTTACAATCACAGTTGATGCAAACACAGGCCGTGTATATGACGGTTATGCAAACGTACTTTAATCATCTCTAAAGTATCAATATTAAACTTTAAATAGACAAGCTGTCTGTTCCTCTGGAGCAGACAGTTTTTTTATATTGATGTAGAAAGTGAATGTATCACCTTATAATTCATGTAGCATTTAAAAGCAGTCTATGCATTGTTTTAAGCATGATATAACATCAGATATGTATTTATAATAAAGAGAGTGTTGTTAATCTATGGGGCTCATATAGGGGATAGGAGAGGATAGGTTTTAGACAAAGCAAAATGCGCTTACTCTAAAAGTGAGTAAACGCATTTTGTTAGGGTGCGTATTTTTAATTTTTATGATTGATGTTTCTTAAGTTGTTGTGTGTATCTCCAGTACATTAATCCTAAAAGGATAAACCAGATTGGAGATAAAAATACTGCAGTTCTTGTTACCGGGTTGACGAATAGCAATGCGAATACAAAGATGAAGAAAAATAAAATCATGTATCCTGAGAAACGTCCACCTGGCAATTTATAAATTGAATTTTTGTGTGCTTTTGGATTGCGTTTATGATAGTTAATATAAGCAACGATAATCAATGCCCAAACTACTAAGAATAAAACTGTTGATACTGTTGTTACATATGTGAATACTAATGTTGCATCTGGGAAAATATAGTTCAATAATGCTGCGATAAGTAATAATGCACATGAAACAAAGATCGCAATGTGCGGTACACCATTTTTATTTGTTTTGTTGAAAACAGGTGGTGCTTGTTCTTGTCTTGATAAACCGAATAACATACGGCTGTTTGAGAAAATACCACTGTTACAAGATGATGCAGCAGCTGTCAGTACAACAAAGTTGATGATACCTGCTGCGAAAGGTATTCCGACTAACGCGAACAATCTTACGAATGGACTGTCAGAAGGATCTACTTTATACCAAGGAATGATTGACATAATTACTGCAAGTGATCCTACATAGAATAGTAAGATACGTACAGGTACACTGTTGATTGCTTTAGGAATAATCTTTTCAGGGTCTTTTGTTTCACCAGCTGTTACACCAATCAACTCAATCCCTACGAATGAGAAGAGTGCCATTTGGAAAGACATGAAGAAACCTGATACACCTTTAGGGAAAATACCATGGTCATAAAGGTGTGTGATACTCGCATGACCGAATTTAGTTTCATAAGCAACAAATATCATACCTAATCCGACAACGATTAACACGATGATTGTCGTAACTTTGATAATTGCGAACCAGAATTCTAATTCTCCGAAAAGTTTTGCGCTTAATAAGTTGAATGCCATTAAAACAAGTACACAGACTAAAGCGCTGACCCAGTTAGGAATTTCAGGCCACCAGAAACTGACATACTTCGCTACGGCTGTAACTTCTGCCATCCCTGTGATAATCCAACATAACCAATATGTCCAACCTGTCACAAACCCAGCAAAGGGTCCGATATATTCATTTGTCACATCTGCGAATGATTTAAATTTTGTATTTGTAATTAAGATTTCCCCTAAACCCCTCATAAACATAAACAACATTAAACCAATAATGATGTATGTTAATAAAATCGAAGGTCCCGTCATCGCAATCGTTTGTCCTGCCCCTAAGAACAATCCAGTACCGATCGCACCGCCAATTGCGATTAACTGTATGTGCCGATTGCTTAATTCTCTTTGTAAATTGTTTGACATAAATTAATTCAACTCCCTTTTTGCACCTTAATAATATTATGCACATATCCATAGAATATGACAAATGGTTTTTAAAAATATTGAGAATTTTCATGCAATTATCAATGAATTTAAGTTATGATGAATGATAATAAATTAAAAATAATCGGTTAATTTGCATGGGTTTTCGTTACTTAAAACTATAAAAATGTAATATAATACCAATAAAGGCAATGAGATATGGTCTGAACAGGGTGTTTTAGCTGTTTGAGCAATGTAACCGCTTTATACAAAGTTTCGAAATTGTTCACAAAACCGTTAATATTGGATATAATACTAAATGAAAGCCATTTCAATTTGTTATAGAAAAGGGGAAATTAATATGGCAGAATTGCATAAAGGTTTAGAAGGGGTAATTGCAGCTGAAACAAAGGTAAGCTCAATTATCGATAGCCAATTGACATATGCTGGTTATGACATCGATGATTTAGCAGAAAACGCATTATTTGAAGAAGTTGTATTCTTACTATGGAATTACAGACTTCCGACGAAAGACGAATTGAACAAGTTGCAAGAAAAATTATATGAGTATGCAAAACTAGACCAAAAAGTTTATGAGCATTTCGAAGATTATGCAACAGACGACGTTCATCCAATGACAGCATTAAGAACTTCAGTTTCTTATATTGCACACTTTGATGAAAATGCAGAGTCAGAAACGGATGAAGAAAAATTAGAACGTGCAATTAGAATCCAAGCAAAAATGGCATCACTTGTGACGTCATTTGAACGTGTAAGACAAGGAAAAGAGCCAGTTTATCCTAAACAAGGCTTATGCTATGCAGCTAACTTCTTATACATGTTACGTGGTGAAGAGCCAACAGACATTGAAGTTGAAGCATTTAACAAAGCATTGGTATTGCATGCTGATCATGAATTGAATGCATCAGCATTTACAGCACGTTGTGCAGTATCATCTTTATCAGATATGTATTCAGGTATTGTTGCAGCTGTAGGTTCATTAAAAGGGCCTTTACACGGTGGAGCAAACGAACGTGTTATGAACATGTTATCTGAAATTCATTCAGTGGATGAAGTTGAACCATATATTGATAATAAATTGAAAAACAAAGAGAAAATCATGGGCTTTGGACACCGTGTTTATAAAGACGGAGATCCACGTGCGAAATATTTAAAAACAATGAGTAAAAAAATTACGGATGAGACAGGTCAAAAACATTTATATGATATCTCAGTAGCGATTGAAGACTTAATGAAAGAACGTACAGGCATTATTGCTAACGTTGACTTCTATAGTGCGACTGTTTATCACAGCATGGATATTCCACATGATTTATTTACTCCAATTTTCGCAGTCAGTCGTTCTGCAGGTTGGTTAGCACATATTTTCGAACAATATAGAGATAATCGTATTATGAGACCACGTGCTCAATATATCGGTGAAACAAATCGTAAGTATTTACCAATTGAAGAGCGCTAATTTTTAACAGCGACATTCTTGAATCATTAATCACAAAATTTATATTAACGGAGGAATTTAGAATGGCACCAGAAAAAATTGTTAAACAAGAAGACGGTTTATTAGTACCGAATAATCCTATTATTCCATTTATCATCGGTGATGGTATTGGACCAGATATCTGGAGAGCAGCAAGCCGTGTATTAGATGCAGCGGTTGAAAAAGCTTATAATGGCGAGAAAAAAATCGAATGGAAAGAAATCTTAGCTGGTCAAAAAGCATATGATGAAACTGGCGAATGGTTACCACAAGAAACTTTAGATACGATTGAAGAATATTTAATCGCAATCAAAGGACCTTTAACTACACCAATCGGTGGCGGTATTCGTTCATTAAACGTAGCATTACGTCAAACATTAGACTTATATGCTTGCTTACGTCCAGTACGTTGGTTCAAAGGTGTTCCATCTCCTGTTAAGCGTCCAGAAGACACTGACATGGTTATCTTCCGTGAAAATACTGAAGACATCTATGCAGGTATCGAATTTAAAGAAGGTACGCCAGAAGCTAAGAAATTAATCGATTTCTTACAAGATGAAATGGGTGCTAAAAACATTCGTTTCCCTGAAACTTCTGGTATCGGTGTAAAACCTGTATCTAAAGAAGGTACTGAACGTTTAGTACGCTCAGCTATCCAATATGCGATTGATAACAATCGTAAATCAGTTACATTAGTGCACAAAGGTAATATCATGAAATTTACTGAAGGTGCATTCAAACAATGGGGTTATGATTTAGCTGAAAGTGAATTCGGTGATAAAGTATTCACTTGGCAACAACATGATCGCTTAGTAGATGAAAAAGGTAAAGAAGAAGCGGACAAAATCCAAGATCAAGCAGTTGCAGATGGTAAAATCATTATCAAAGACTCAATTGCTGATATCTTCTTACAACAAATCTTAACGCGCCCTGCTGAGTATGATGTAGTAGCGACTATGAACTTAAATGGTGACTACATTTCTGACGCATTAGCAGCACAAGTCGGCGGTATCGGAATTGCACCTGGTGCAAACATCAACTATGATACTGGCCACGCTATCTTTGAAGCAACTCACGGTACTGCACCTAAATATGCAGACCAAGATAAAGTAAACCCATCATCAGAATTATTAAGTGCAGTATTAATGTTAGAACACTTAGGTTGGCAAGAAGCTGCTGACTTAATTACAGATTCAATTGAAAAAACAATTGCATCTAAAGTTGTAACGTATGACTTCGCACGTATGATGGATGGCGCTAAAGAAGTAAAAACTTCTGAGTTCGCTGACGAGTTAATCAAAAATCTATAAGACTTAATTGATTTCAAGCTATACTGCTCTGATAGGGGCGGTATAGCTTTATTTTTTTGAATGATTGAACTTGTTAAGTGAATGTTAAGTTTATGTAAAGATGTTTCGTAGTATGTTATCTTTTTGAAAATATAAGTTATAATTAAGATGAAAAATACACAGGGGGTAAGACTATGACACAAAAAATTTTAGTAGTCGATGATGAACAATCCATTGTAACTTTGCTGAAATACAATTTAGAAACAGCAGGTTATTTAGTAGAAGTTGCTTATGACGGTGAAGAAGCACTTCAAAAACTGAATGCCGTACAACCAGATTTAGTCGTATTAGACGTAATGTTGCCGAAGTTGGATGGCATTGAAGTTTGTAAAACGATTCGTTCAGACCGAAATCTTGTTCCTATCTTAATGTTGACTGCCAAAGATGACGAGTTTGATCGCGTATTAGGCTTGGAACTCGGTGCAGATGACTATATGACTAAGCCATTCTCACCAAGAGAAGTTGTAGCACGCGTAAAAGCTATTTTACGCAGATCTAAACAAGTTCACAGTCAAAAAGAAGAAGAAACAGATAGTGAAGATGTAATCATCGGTTCAATCAAAATCAGACCTGAATACTTTGAAGTATATAAAAATAATGAACTGTTAGAATTGACCCCTAAAGAATTTGAGTTACTTCTTTATTTAATCGAGCGCCAAGGTCGTGTTATTACAAGAGAGCACATGTTGAACTCTGTATGGAATTATGAATTTACTGGTGATTCAAGAATTGTTGATGTGCATATCAGTCATTTAAGAGATAAATTAGAGGAAAACCCTAAGCAGCCGAAGCTTATTAAAACTGTTCGTGGATTAGGCTATAAACTAGAAAGACCAAAATCTGCAAATTGAAGTTTTACACAAGATTACTGCTGACGTTAGCCATCTTGATTATCTCTTGTCTTGTTGCTTTAGGTTTACTAATCAATCATGCGATTTATACAACGATTTCATCGAGAGATGCTGAAAACTTGAAGCATGATGCTGAGCGTATCAACAAGACATACAAAGCACATCATGAAGAGGCTTTAAAAGAATACGCACACTTAAATAATTTTACAATATCCATACATAGCAATGATGGAGGTAAAACATTATTTAAATCAGATAAAAAAGTTCCCGCAAATCCAAACATCAATGTAGTTGGAAATCCATCTAATCTGCTTTATGATACGCATCATGACAATCGTAGATTTACTTATAAATATATTAGTAATGATCATTTTATTATAATTACAGGTTACGATAATGAAATTACACAACTACAATTTGAAGCTTGGAAATATATTGCGATCATTGGTTTATTCATTATTGCCTTAGTCTTCTTAATTGTTAGAAACATTAACCGCACATATATCAGACCGATTAATGATGTAACTTATGCGACGAAACTCTTAGCACAAGGGCACTATCATATCAGAGTACCTGAAAGCAATGTGAAAGAAACGCGAGACTTATTCGTAACAACGAATGAATTAGCACGTCGTTTACAAAAAATGTATAACGAACAAAAAATTCAATCAAATCGTTTGAAAACAACACTTGAAAATATACCAAGTTCAGTTTTAATGATTGATAAATACGGTAAAATTGTTATCGCGAATACAGCATATTATGAAATGTTTAATCCTGAAACAAATGTCGTGAATCAAAATTACAATCGTGTGATCAAAGGTAAATTGAATACATTGATTATCGATGCCTTTAAAACTGAGAAAACGATGAATGAACAAGTCAAAGTATATTTGAATAATGTTCACGAACGTTATTTTGATACCGTCTGTGTGCCGATTTTATCTCGTAAAAAGAAAAGAATGCAAGGGATGGTTGTCGTTCTTCACGATATTACCAGCTTGAAGAAATTAGAGAATTTGCGTCGTGAATTTGTCGCAAATGTCTCACATGAGCTGAAAACACCTATCACTTCAATTAAAGGATTTGCGGAAACTTTAATTGATGGGGCGAAGAATGATGAAACGACGTTGGATGAATTCTTAAATATTATTTTGAAGGAGTCTAATCGTATTGAGTCATTAGTCGAAGATTTATTAGACTTATCACATATTGAACAACAAAAAGAAATTGAAACAGAACCTGTGGATTTATCTGATGTAACGAGAAACACCGTAAAAACTTTATATACAAATGGTAAAAAGAAAAATATTACGTTGGAAACGGATATTGAAGATTACGTGATTATCGATGCCGAAACATCGAAAATTGCTCAGGTTGTGGTGAACATCGTCAGCAATGCGATTAACTATTCACCTCAAGATAGTCGTATTCATGTGCGTGTCTATAAAGATGGAGAAAAACGTGTCTTAGAGGTCGAAGATTTTGGGATTGGAATCGCTCCAGAAGATCAAAAACATATCTTTGAACGTTTTTATCGTGTAGATAAAGCTAGAAGCCGTGATTCAGGCGGTACAGGACTTGGTTTGTCTATTACGAAACATATTGTCGAAGCTTATCACGGACGTATTCAAATAGACAGTCAAGTTGGCGTAGGTACAACGTTTAAAGTGATATTTTTCGATAATAAAAATAAATCAATTAAGTTATCTTAATATATGCGCCGGATGGAATTCCGGCGCTATTTTTATGAGTGGCTATGTCACATATGATAAAATAGAAACAAATCAATTCTGGAGGTTATAGTGTGGAAAAATTAGTGTTAATTGATGGGAATAGTTTAAGTTTCCGAGCATTTTATGCATTGCCTCTTTTAACGAATCGTGCAGGAATTCATACAAATGCCACTTATGGATTTGCGATGTTATTAGAAAAAATTATCAAAGAAGAAAAACCAACCCATTTCTTAGTCGCATTTGATGCTGGAAAAACGACATTCAGACATCAAACATTTAAAGAATATAAAGGCGGCAGACAAAAGACGCCACCAGAATTAAGTGAACAATTTCCGTTAATCAGACAATTATTGGATGCATATCATATTAAGCATTATGAACTAGAAAATTATGAAGCGGATGATATTATCGGAACGTTAAGTCAAGCTGCAGATAAAGCAGGTTTTGAAACAATAATTGTAACGGGTGACCGAGACTTAACACAACTCGCTTCTGATAACGTAACAATATACTATACGAAAAAAGGTGTGACAGATGTTGACCATTACACACCTTCATTCATCGCGGAAAAATATAATGGTTTAACACCGTCACAGATTATTGATATGAAAGGTTTAATGGGAGATAGCTCAGATAATATCCCAGGTATCGCGGGTGTCGGTGAAAAAACTGCTATTAAACTTTTAAATCAATTTGATTCAGTTGAAAACCTTTATAATCATTTAGATGAAGTTTCTGGTAAAAAGTTAAAAGAAAAACTTGAAAACGGTCATGATGATGCGTTGATGAGTAAAGAGTTAGCAACGATTAATAGAGAAAGTCCAATTGAAGTTACACTTGAAGAAACGAAGTTGCCTGATGAAGTGGATCAAACACAAAAAATTGAACTGTTTAAAGAACTTGATTTTAAACAAATGTTGAACCAAATCGATGTTGATGCCGATACTGAAACTGAATCTGATCGAACATATGATATTGAAACAGATTTCAACGCAATTGACTTTGATCAATTAAAACAAGCAGCGCTTCACTTTGAAGTAGATGAAGGTGACTATCTCACTGCAGCTATTTTGAAATTCGGCTTTAAAGCAGATGAACACTTTGTGGTGATTAATGCGGATGAGATTCAAAATTATCCTGAGTTAATAAAATGGTTAGAAGACGAACAAACAGAAAAGTATGTCTATGATGCGAAAAAAACATATGCAGAAGCACATCGCATGAATATCGATATTAAAAATATTACGTTTGATATCATGTTAGCAAGCTACATTTTAAATCCATCTCGCTCAATTGATGATGTTCATTCAGTAGTTGTCGATTATGGCCAAGGTTATGTACCTGAAGCAGTACACGTTTTTGGTAAAGGCAAAAAACGACAAGTGCCAGAAGATGATGTGTTGAATCCTTATATTGCTTCGATTTTGGATGCGATTGATGCGAGCACACCTGTAATGATTGATGCATTGAAAGAGTACAATCAATTAGATTTATTCAATGACTTAGAATTGCCGCTTGCGCGCATTTTAGGACAAATGGAAGAAATGGGCATTTACACGGATATTGAAGAGCTAAAAGAAATGGAAAGAGAAATTCAAGGTAAGCTTGATACTTTAATTGCTCGTATTCATGAAGCAGCAGGTGAGGAATTCAATATTAATTCACCGAAACAATTGGGTGTCGTATTATTCGAAAACTTGAAGTTACCAGTTATCAAGAAAACGAAAACGGGTTACTCAACTGCAGTAGATGTTTTAGAACAACTACAAGGCGAACATCCGATTATCGAAGATATTTTAGAATATCGCCAGTTATCTAAATTACAATCTACTTATGTAGAAGGCTTACAAAAAGTGATACAAGATGATAATCGCATTCATACACACTTTAACCAAACACTTGCACAAACAGGACGTCTGTCATCTGTCGATCCTAACTTGCAAAATATTCCTGTACGTTTAGAAGAAGGTCGCCGCATTAGAAAGGCCTTTAAACCTGCAGAAGCGGATAACGTTATTCTTTCAGCGGACTATTCTCAAATTGAATTACGCGTACTTGCTCATATTACGCAAGATGAAAGCATGATGAATGCCTTCAGAGAAGGAAGAGACATTCATACAGCTACAGCCATGAAAGTCTTTGGTGTAGAAGCAGACGAAGTAGATGGTTTAATGCGTCGACAAGCTAAAGCTGTAAACTTCGGAATAGTATATGGCATTAGTGATTATGGTTTAAGCCAAAGTTTAGGTATTACGAGAAAAGCAGCGAAGAAATTTATTGATGATTATTTAGATAGTTTCCCAGGCGTTAAACAATATATGAGTGATATCGTTAAAGATGCGAAAGCAAAAGGTTATGTAGAAACATTATTACACCGTCGCAGATATATCCCTGATATTACAAGCAGAAACTTTAATCAACGCAGTTTCGCAGAAAGAACAGCTATGAATACACCAATTCAAGGCAGTGCTGCAGATATTATCAAACTAGCAATGGTTAATTATGATAAAGCTGTGAAAGAAACAGATTTCAATGCACACTTATTACTACAAGTACACGATGAGTTGATTTTTGAACTGCCAAAAGATGAAGTAGAAGCTTTCAGTGAATTTATTGAAGATATTATGGATAATGCTATTGAATTAAAAGTACCATTACAAGTTGATACTAACTATGGTCCAACATGGTACGATGCAAAATAGAAAGAAGGTCGCAAATTGCCTGAATTACCAGAAGTAGAGCATGTTAAAAGAGGGATTGAACCCTTTGTGATTAATCAAATTATTGAAAGTGTTGAGTTCTCGGATAAAGTCATCGATGGAAAAGCGAGCGGTAGAGACACAATTATTAAACAAATTGATTTGCCGATGTTTAAAAATCGTACAGAAGGCTATAAAATTACACGTGTGGAACGCAGAAGTAAATATATTCTTTTATATTTAGAGAAAGATGAAGATAAAAGAGTATTAGTCAGTCATTTAGGAATGACTGGTGGCTATTTCGTAGTCAATGACTTAACGGAGATTATTGTACCGAATTATCAAAAACATTGGCACGTCAATTTCAAACTTAGTAACGGCAAACAATTAATCTTTTCTGATATTAGACGCTTTGGTGAAATTAAAAATGTTGATGATATTACAGCATACACGTCATTTGAAAAGATGGCTCCAGAGCCTTTTGATGACAACGCATACACACACTATCAAAAACAATTAGCATTGCCGAAGTATCAGAATAAGCCGATTAAACAAGTTATCTTAGATCATCATGTTATTGCAGGTTGCGGTAATATTTATGCTTGTGAAGCTTTATTTAATGCACGCATTCATCCAAAACGCAAAGTTAATACTTTAACGAAACAAGAGCAAAAGCGTGTATTTGATGAAGTAGTGGCTGTTCTAACATTAGGTATTGAACAAGGCGGAACCAGCATTTCTGATTATCGCCATGCAGATGGTCAAACCGGACATATGCAGGAGTATTTAAATGTATATAAAAAGAAAATCTGTCCTGTATGTGGTGGACCGATTGAGACAGAAGTGATAGGTGGCAGAAACAGTCACTTTTGTCCAAACTGTCAAAAATAAATTAATTGAACGAGGGAGATTAGATTATGCAAAAAGTAATTGGTTTAACAGGCGGAATCGGAACAGGTAAATCTACTGTATCTGAATTGCTTGCAGTCCATGGTTTTAAAATTGTGGATGCGGATATTGCGGCAAGAGAAGCGGTAGAAAAAGGTTCTGAAGGTTTAGAACAAGTCCGCCAAGTATTTGGCGATGAAGCGATAGACGAAAATGGTGAAATGAATCGCAAATACGTCGGTGAAATCGTATTTAATGATGACAAAATGCGAGAGAAATTAAACCAAATCATACATCCTATCGTGAGAGATTTAATGGAAAGACAAAAAGAAGCTTATTTAAAAGAAGGCTTCAATGTAATTATGGATATTCCATTATTATTTGAAAATAACCTTCAAGATACTGTTGATGAAACATGGTTAGTCTATGCTTCAGAAAGTATTCAAGTGGAACGTTTAATGGAACGTAATGACTTAACACAAGAAGAAGCGAAAGCGCGTGTATATAGTCAGATTTCTATCGACAAAAAACGTCGTATGGCAGATCGTGTTATTGATAATCGCGGTACGTTGCTAGAGCTTAAACAAAACCTTGAAGCATTGTTGATGGAGGAAGGTTATATTCAAAGTTCTGAAGAGGTTTAATGTGAATATGATTTTAATCTGAACATGAATACAAAAAATTGCTTATCATTAGTGATAAGTAATTTTTTTAATTATTTTGCTAAAACGCTTTCATTTTAACATGAATATGTTATACTGATTCCATAAAGTATAACACATATAAAACGAGGGGTGCTTTTTATGACAACGAATATTGCAATTAATGGAATGGGACGCATTGGGCGCATGGTTTTGCGTATTGCTTCTAAAAATGATGATTTAAATGTAGTGGCAATTAATGCGAGTTATCCTCCAGAAACGATTGCACATTTAGTAAAATACGATACAACACATGGTAAATATGACGGTGATGTAGAACCGACAGAAAATGGTATTCGTATTGATGGTCATGATATTAAATTAGTTTCAGATCGTAATCCAGAAAATTTACCTTGGAAAGATTTAGATATTGATATTGTCATAGAAGCGACTGGGAAATTTAATCACGGAGACAAAGCGGATGCACATATTAAAGCAGGCGCTAAAAAAGTCTTATTAACAGGTCCTTCAAAAGGCGGTCACGTACAAATGGTTGTTAAAGGCGTTAACGATGACAGCTTAGATGTTGAAGAATTCGATATCTTTAGTAATGCTTCATGTACGACAAACTGTATCGGTCCAGTAGCAAAAGTATTAAACGACAACTTTGGAATCGAAAATGGTTTAATGACTACAGTACATGCGATTACAAACGACCAAAAAAATATTGATAACCCACACAAAGATTTACGCCGTGCGCGTTCTTGTAACGAAAGTATTATCCCAACTTCAACAGGTGCTGCAAAAGCATTGAAAGAAGTTTTACCTGAATTAGAAGGTAAATTACATGGTATGGCACTTCGTGTTCCTACTAAAAACGTTTCATTAGTAGACTTAGTAGTAGACTTAAAAGAAGATGTAACAGCTGAGCAAGTCAACAAAGCATTTGAAGATGCTGACTTAGAAGGCGTATTAGCTGTTTCAGATGAGCCGCTAGTATCAGTTGACTTTAACACAAACCCTAACTCAGCAATCGTTGATTCAATGTCAACGCTTGTAATGGATGACAAGAAAGTTAAAGTGATTGCATGGTACGACAATGAATGGGGTTATTCTAACCGCGTTGTTGATATTGCAGTTCAAATTGGTGAATTGTTAAAAACAAAAGAAAAAGCAACAGCTTAATTGAAACTGCTGTCATAAATTTTTAACCAGTTAATCAGAAGTAGGGCTCTGATTAACTGGTTTTTTTATGTGCTGGCTTCCTTTCTTTTGTGACTTGCACTTTTATAGTATAATAGGCGTAATCAATTAAAGAGGTGAAAATGAATGAAATGCCCTAAATGTAATTCTACGCATTCTCGTGTGATAGATTCTAGACATGCTGATGAAGCCAATGCCATTCGCAGACGTCGTGAATGTGAAAATTGCGGCACTCGTTTTACTACATTTGAGCATATTGAAATGAGTCCGCTTATCGTAGTGAAAAAAGATGGCACACGTGAGCAGTTTTCACGTGACAAAATATTGAATGGGCTCGTTCGTTCGTGTGAAAAGAGACCAGTCGGTTATCAACAGCTTGAAGATATTACAAATAAAGTAGAATGGCGTTTAAGAGATGAAGGCCATGCAGAGGTTTCTTCAAGAGAAATTGGCGAACATGTGATGAATTTATTAATGCATGTGGATCAAGTATCCTATGTAAGATTCGCCTCTGTATATAAAGAATTTAAAGATGTCGATCAATTGCTTGAATCTATGCAAGGCATCTTACAAGAAAAGAATAAACGGAGTGAATCTTGATGAAGTTGAGTCAAAATGACTTTGGATTACGTCCGCAAGATCCATTCAAAGTGCTGCAAGCACAAAATCTTTCTGCATCTCAACTCGAAGTATTGAACCGTTTGTTTACACCACTAATCGGTACAACAGCCATCGGTGTGTATCATTATCTTTCTCAGTTTGCAGAGGTTAAACAACAAAAAGACTATACACATTATGTGATTATGAGTGAGTTGAAATTAAACCTAGGTCAATTCAGAGAAGAAATGAATCGTTTGGAAGCGATTGGACTGATTAAAACCTATGCAAAACATGATGAAAATCAATCACAATTTGTGTATTTGTTAGTCGATCCGCCATCACCAAAAACATTTTTCAATGATCCTATGTTATCTGTTTATCTCTATAAAGAAGTTGAGGGTAAACGTTTCCATGAATTACGTCGTTATTTTGAAACGACACAAGTTGATTTATCAAATTATCATGAAGTGACAAGAAATTTTACAGATGTTTTTAAAGTACCAAATCATGCGTTAGATAAGGTAGATACGACACATCAAATAACAGAATCACAAAAATACGATGGTATGAACTTAGACCGTGTTCACTTTGACTTCGAATTGTTGTATCAATTACTAAGCAATCATTTTGTCAGTGCAGAAATAATAGAAGAAAAAACGAAACATCTCATTACACAACTCGCTGTGCTATATGGTATAACGCCGGAAGGGATGAAGAATTTGATTTTAAAATCGCTGACAAGTGCACAAAAAATTTCGTTTGAAGAGTTGCGTAAACAAGCGCGTGCGTTTTATGCGATTGAACACGAAAATCAATTGCCGTCTTTAGAGGCGCAAGCAGAACCTGTTCGACCAGAAACTGCAGAAGAGGCACAAATAGAAATCAATTCTATTCCTCAAACAGATGAAGAGTTTAAACAATGGTTTAAATTAATGGATAATTTAAGTCCGATTGATATGTTGACAGGGTGGTCTGGTTCAGAACCGACACCTCAACAAAAATATATGATAGAAGACATAATCGTGCGAGAACAATTACCGTTTGGTGTAATTAATATGTTATTACAATACGCCATGTTAAACAGTGGGATGAAATTGACTAAAAAGTATATATTAGAGATTGCATCAAACTGGAAAAAATTGGAAATCAGTTCTGCAGAAGAAGCCTATCATCATGTGATGAAGTTGAAAAAGGATGAACAAGAACGTCAAACTAAAAGTTATCAACAACAAAGCGGTCCAAAACGCTTTAATAATAGAAGAAATCCTGTATCGAAAGAGATTACACCTGATTGGCTGTTGAATCGAGAACATGAAAAACGTCGTAAGAAAGGTGAAAAACGTTCATCCGCTTCAACCGACCAATCTCTCGCGCAAGATAGTGCAGCCTTTTTACAACACTTAAAAGAAACATGGAAGGAGGATGAATAATATGAAACGTTTCAGCAATATCATGCAGACATCTCCAGATTTTCAAAAAAGATTTGAGAAAATCAAAAGAGATGTAATTAATGATCCTGACGTTAAACGCTTCCTAGAAGAACATCAATCTGAAGTAACGAATCGGATGATTGAAGAAGACTTGAATATTTTGCAAGAATATAAAGACCAGCAAAAACATTATGATGGCCATGAATTCAAAGATTGTCCTAACTTTGTTAAAGGTCATGTACCTGAACTCTATATTGAACATAACAGAATTAAAATCAAATACCTTCCATGTCCATGCAAAATCAAACACGATCAAGAACAACGAGAAGCACATTTAATCACTTCACATCATATGCAGAGAGATACGTTAGATGCTAAATTAGCAGATATTTATATGGATAATCGTGAACGTTTAAATGTAGCTATGAAAGCTGATGAATTATGCAAAGCAATCGTAAGAGGAGAAAGTGTTAAAGGTTTATATTTATATGGTTCTTTTGGTACAGGTAAATCCTTTATTTTAGGTGCGATTGCCAATCAATTGAAGTCCAAACTGATTCCTTCAACGATTGTATACCTACCTGAATTCATCCGTACGTTAAAAAATGGATTTAAAGATGGTTCATTTGAACGTAAATTACAAGTGGTCAGAGAAGCGAATATCCTCATGCTAGATGATATCGGTGCAGAAGAAGTCACACCATGGGTGCGTGACGAAGTCATCGGACCATTACTGCATTATAGAATGGTACAAGAGTTGCCGACATTCTTTAGCTCAAACTTTGATTTCAAAGCTTTAGAACACCATTTAGCGATGACGCGAGATGGCTCTGAACAGACAAAAGCTGCTAGAATTATGGAACGTATTAAATCTTTAGCAGAACCCTATGAATTAGTCGGCGAGAATTATCGTGATGATTGATATTTTTTGAAAATGAGTTATAATAGAATTAAATCTAAATCAACGTAAACATTAAAGGATATGACATGTTTTTCACTGTTATACAGAAAATTGCTGGTGATGAGAAAGCAGTTAACATACTAATATGTTACTCCCTTTTAGATAAATGATATTCGTAATGAATATCCGGCTCAAGACCGTTATCTTATGCAGAGATGAGAAACAGTATCATGGGAATGTTCTGTTTCTTAAACTAGGGTGGTATCACGAGAACCTCGTCCCTTTATAGGGCGGGGTTCTTTTTGTTTTACGTGAAGATTATAAATGGAGGCGTTTATGAATGGACAAAATTAGTATTACATTTCCAGATGGCAACAGTTCTGAATTTGATAAAGGCATTACTACTGAAGAAATCGCACAATCAATCAGTCCTGGGTTAAGAAAAAAAGCAGTAGCAGGTAAATTTAATGGACAAATGGTTGATTTGACTCGTCCACTTGAAGAAGATGGATCAATTGAAATCGTAACTCCTGGCAGTGAAGAAGCACTTGAAGTGTTACGTCACTCTACAGCGCATTTAATGGCACAAGCATTAAAACGTTTGTATGGCGACGTGAAATTCGGTGTAGGTCCTGTCATTGAAGGCGGTTTCTACTATGATTTCGATACTGATGCTAAAATTTCTTCAGATGATTTCCCTGAAATCGAAAAAACAATGAAACAAATTGTAAATGAAAATCATAAAATTGAACGTAAAGTAGTCAGCCGTAATGAAGCGAAAGACTTCTTTAAAGACGATCCGTATAAACAAGAATTAATCGATGCAATTCCTGAAGATGAAAATGTGACACTATATACACAAGGTGAATTCACTGACTTATGCCGTGGTGTACACGTACCATCTACTTCAAAAATCAAAGAGTTCAAACTATTATCTACAGCAGGTGCATATTGGCGCGGTGACAGCAACAATAAAATGTTACAACGTATTTATGGTACAGCGTTCTTTGATAAAAAAGAATTAAAAGCACATTTAAAAATGCTTGAAGAACGTAAAGAACGTGACCACCGTAAAATCGGTAAAGAATTAGACTTATTTATGAACAGTCAATTAGTAGGCGCTGGTTTACCATTATGGTTACCAAACGGTGCAACAATTCGTCGTGAAATTGAACGTTACATCGTAGATAAAGAAGTTAGTTTAGGCTATGACCATGTTTATACACCTGTTTTAGCTAATGTTGACTTATATAAAACTTCAGGACACTGGGATCATTACCAAGATGACATGTTCCCACCAATGAAATTGGACGAAACTGAAGAAATGGTTTTACGTCCGATGAACTGCCCACACCATATGATGATTTATAAAAATAAACCACATTCATACAGAGAATTACCAATTCGTATTGCTGAATTAGGTACAATGCATCGTTATGAAGCAAGTGGTGCGGTATCAGGCTTACAACGTGTACGTGGTATGACTTTAAATGACGCACACATCTTCGTACGCCCAGATCAAATTAAAGAAGAGTTCAAACGTGTAGTTGAATTAGTACAAGAAGTTTACAAAGACTTTGGTTTCGAAAACTACAGCTTCCGTTTAAGCTATCGTGATCCAGAAGATACAGAGAAATACTTCGATGATGATGAAATGTGGAACAAAGCTGAGGCAATGTTGAAAGAAGCAGTAGATGAAATGAACTTACCGTATGAAGAAGCGGTAGGGGAAGCAGCATTCTACGGTCCTAAATTAGACGTTCAAGTTAAAACAGCTATGGGTAAAGAAGAAACTTTATCAACAGTTCAACTTGACTTCTTATTACCAGAACGCTTCGACTTAGCTTATATCGGTAAAGATGGTGAAGAACACCGTCCAGTAGTTATCCACCGTGGTGTGGTATCAACTATGGAACGTTTCGTAGCATTCTTAACTGAAGAAACTAAAGGGGCTTTCCCAACTTGGTTAGCACCAATGCAAGTTGAAATCATCCCAGTTAATGTGGACTTACATTATGATTATGCACGTCAAATCCAAGATGAATTAAAATCACAAGGTGTGCGTGTAGAAATTGATGATCGTAATGAAAAAATGGGTTATAAAATCCGTGAAGCACAAATGCATAAAATCCCATATCAACTTGTAATTGGAGACAAAGAAATTGAAAACAATGAAGTGAACGTGCGTAAATACGGTTCTAAAGATCAAGAAACTGTAGAAAAAGATGAATTCATCTGGAATTTAGTCGATGAAATTCGTCTAAAAAAACAACGTTCAAATTAAGACCTTGAAATCAGTCTGGAATTAAGGTATATTACAATGTAGTTAATTAAATATTAAAAAAGTGTTAGAGGTTGCATCTTTGATGAGTTGCTTATCAGAAGCTTTATTGGAGCGTAGGTTGAATAAGTTAAAGGCAAAGATGCCGAAATTTACAATAGCCATAACTGTTGTATTTTGGGTCAGTTTCCGAATAGGAACTGGACTGTCACATAATGTGATGTGCTACCGTATATGATAAATTTCAAGTGATGGTCGCATATCTGTAGCGGCCATCATTTTTTGTATTCATGCAAGCCTCTATACTAAAGAAAGGAATCGATTATGAACAATCAATCTAATCAGGATGCAGGCATCCAAAGAGGTCTAAAAGACCGTCATATTTCCATGATCGCCATCGGGGGATGTATCGGAACAGGATTATTCGTTACATCTGGCGGTGCAATTCATGATGCTGGACCACTCGGCGCATTAATCGCCTACGCAGTTATCGGTATTATGGTGTTCTTCTTGATGACATCATTAGGAGAAATGGCAACGTACTTACCAGTATCTGGTTCATTCAGTACGTACGCAACACGATTTGTAGACCCATCATTAGGCTTTGCTTTAGGATGGAACTATTGGTTTAACTGGGTTATCACTGTAGCAGCTGACGTAACTATTGCAGCGCAAGTGATTCAGTACTGGGATCCAATGAAAGGCATTCCTGCATGGGCATGGAGTGTACTCTTCCTTATCATCATCTTCGCTTTAAACTCATTATCAGTTAGAGTGTATGGTGAAAGTGAATATTGGTTTGCATTAATTAAAGTAATAACAGTTATTGTCTTTATTGGTATCGGTTTACTTACTATTGTCGGTATCATGGGCGGTAAATTCATCGGATTTGAAACATTTACTTCTGGTGACGGCCCGATTTTAGGTGGTAATTTAGGCGGAAGCTTATTATCAATCTTAGGTGTATTCTTAATTGCTGGTTTCTCATTCCAAGGAACAGAGTTAATCGGTATTACAGCAGGGGAATCAGAAAATCCTGAACGTGCTGTACCAAAAGCAATTAAACAAGTATTCTGGAGAATTTTATTATTCTATATCTTAGCTATCTTTGTAATTGGTATGATTATTCCTTATACTCATCCAGCATTGATGGGCGGAGAAGATAACATCGCGACATCACCATTTACATTAGTATTTAAAAATGCTGGTTTAGCGTTTGCGGCATCATTTATGAACGCAGTTATCTTAACTTCAGTATTATCAGCAGGTAACTCTGGTATGTACGCATCAACACGTATGTTGTACTCTATGAGTAAAGATAAACTTGCAGCATCAGCATTTGGTAAAACTACAAAGCATGGTGTGCCATTCTTAGCATTAATCGCAACTGGCGCCGTAACAGTATTAATCTTCTTAATACAACGCTTAAGCGGTGATGCATATGAATACATCGTTGCAGCAAGTGGTATGACAGGCTTTATCGCATGGGTTGGTATTGCAATCAGTCACTATCGATTCAGACGTGCATTTAAAGTCCAAAATTATGATAAACATGAATTGAAATACAAAGCTAAATGGTTCCCATTCGGTCCGATTTTCGCAGGTATCTTATGTGTGATTGTTATTATCGGCCAAGATGTTGATTTCATTAAAACAGGTGATTTTGATCCAAATCGCTTCATTATCACTTACATGGGTATTCCAGTTTTCTTAGCATTCTTCTTGTATCATAAAATCAGATATAAAACTAAAAAAATTCCATTGAAACAAGTTGACTTAAGTCAAGACGTGGATATGAGCCAATTTAAATAAAGTTAAAAATTTTAATTGACTTTGTCTTGTAATGTTGATATGATTGTATACGTTGAATACGAAACGAACCAAGTAGAAGCTTCCCGCTTCTCACCTGTAGCGACGCTTAAGGCTGTTGGCAGGTCCAAAACAACGTTACAATGATGACGTTGACTTTATGGAAAAGAGCGGGCACTTCTGTGTCCGCTCTTTTTTACTTGGGATATTTCGTAAATATAACGGAGGTGTTAACCATAGCAAAAGATCAAACGCAAGTTAACGATAGAATTCGCGCAAGAGAAATTCGTGTCATTGGTCAAGACGGTGAACAAATCGGTGTTAAACAAAAACGTGAAGCATTAGAAATGGCTGATCGTGTTGGTTTAGATTTAGTCGTAGTAGCGCCTAACGCTAAACCACCTGTTGCTCGTATTATGGATTACGGTAAATACAAATTCGAGCAACAGAAAAAAGAAAAAGAAATGAAGAAAAAACAAAAAGTTATCAATGTTAAAGAAATTCGTTTAAGTCCAACAATTGAGGAACATGATTTCCAAACTAAGTTGAAACAAGGACGCAAATTCTTAACTAAAGGCGATAAATGTAAAGTTTCAATTCGTTTCAGAGGACGTGCCATCACTCATAAGGAAATTGGTCAACGTGTATTAGAGAAATTTGCAGGCGAATGCAAAGATATCGCTACAGTTGAACAAAAGCCTAAAATGGAAGGCCGTCAAATGTTTATTATGCTAGCACCACTAGCAGAAAAATAATTTTTAAAGATATTACAGGAGGAATTTCATTATGCCTAAAATGAAAACACACCGCGGAGCAGCTAAACGTGTTAAAAGAACTGCTTCAGGTAAATTAAAACGTTCAAGAGCTTATACTTCTCACTTATTCGCAAACAAAAGCACTAAACAAAAACGTCAATTACGTAAATCAGCTTTAGTTTCTAAAAGTGATATGAAACGTGTAGCACAATTATTAGCTTACAAAAAATAAGTTATTAACGAGATAAACACACAGGTCAGCTTTAGCTTTGAAATAAAGAAAGCGCCTGAAATAAATCAAAAATAATCAGAGTTATAGATATAACCAAGGAGGAATTCAATATGCCACGTGTTAAAGGTGGAACAGTAACAAGAGCGCGTCGTAAAAAAGTAATCAAATTAGCTAAAGGTTACTTCGGCTCTAAACATACTTTATATAAAGTAGCTAAACAACAAGTAATGAAATCAGGTCAATACGCATTCCGTGACCGTCGTCAAAGAAAACGTGATTTCCGTAAATTATGGATTACTCGTATCAATGCAGCAGCTCGTAACCACGGCTTAAGCTACTCAAAATTAATGAACGGCTTAAAACAAGCTGACATCGACATTAACCGTAAAATGCTTTCTGAAATTGCAATTTCAGACGACAAAGCTTTCGGCGAATTAGTTGAAAAAGCTAAAGCAGCTTTAAAATAATTCATTTACAATACTCAATCATTGGTAGATAAGCGTACTGATGATTGAGTTTTTTTAATACAACTTTACGTTGATTTTAAAACTTTGATAGAATACAGACAAGTACATAAACCCAAAGTAAAGGAGAAACACATGTCGAAATTTGATGAAAGAATAATTGTAGTACCAAGAGAAATTGTTTTTAACAAAGAAAAAGACGCATTTAATGGTTTCTTATCAAAAAATGATCCGTCAGGGGAAGCGATTTTCGATAACTTAGACAAGTACGAAGTGAAACGTCGCGGTGATATGGAAGAAGATCCGACATATAAACAATTAATTTCATATTGTTTATTAGAGAACGAAAAGGGCGAAATATTAGTATATGAACGCCTTTCTGGTGGCGGTGAAAGTCGTCTGCATGGACAGTCATCAATTGGTGTCGGCGGTCATATGAATGATGTTATGGATGCACAATCTATTAATGAAGTCTTACGTGTGAACGCACAACGTGAACTAGAAGAAGAAGTAGGTCTTAACAGCAGCAAAACACAAAACATGGAATACATTGGTTTTATTAACGATGATACGAATGAAGTGGGAGAAGTCCATTTAGGTGTCGTATTTAAAATCAGAGTAGATTCAAATAGTGTAGAAGCAAAAGAAACTGACACACTTAAAATCAAATGGATGAATCAAGGTAAAATTGAAAATTACGATGATTTTGAAACATGGAGTGCATTAATCTTACAAGCATTTAATTAGAAGCGGGTGTTAATAATGACTGACATAATCCCATTTCCACAAAATCAATCCAAATTGATTAATGATATTAAAACATCTTTTAAGCATGAACAGTATGATGAGATGTATGATCTTTTTATGAAGTATGAAAAAGATTTTGAACTCGATACTGACTTGGCTTTATTGAAGTGTGAAATGCTTCTGAGAATGGAACAATACTTAGAATTGCGTGAAGAAGCGATTATTTTGTTGAAACAAGGCTTCGATGCATATAATCGCTTAATGGTGTATTATATGACAAGTCTGCATGGGTTAGGCCAATATTATGAATGTGTTAACCTGTTCAATCAGATTATTGATCAAGTAAAAGATCATGATATACGCATGCAGTTGTTTCCTATTAAAGAAGATGCACAAATGCAGCTGAATCAAAATAAAAAGCACTATATTTCAAAAATGAGTCGCTTTACAACGCTGACTATTGATCAACAGTTATATTTATTATTCGATATGATGCATGAAGGCCAATATGGCTTTGCGGAAACTTTTGCGGAAATTTTAAATCAAGAACGACTTCATTCGCATGTGCAAACAATTATCTTAGAATATTTGAAAAAAGCGCAGTATCAACACGAAATCAATTTTGTTAAAAATAATGCAGAATTTAAAGTCGTACCGAAAGCTCTGCCAGGACTTGAATATGCATCTTTTACACAAAAGGTAATTCCAGCGGTGATGCAACAATTTGAAGACCAATTCGGCAGTCAGATGCGAAGTGAAATTTCACAGATGTTGCAAGGTTTTGCAATTGGTATTTATCCATTGGAAATCGAACAAGAAGCACCTGTAGACGCATGGATTGACACATTCTTCAATTATATAGAAGATATGTTGAATCTATCAGAATCAGCAGAGAAACATATGAGTGAACCTGTTTTGAAGTGGATTCATGCGATAGAACAGAATATCACTCAATAATTGGGGTAATATGATATTATTGACCTTGATAGAAAATGAAAAATTAGTTTGTTTTAACATTGCGTATACGTTCTAATCACCAGGTTTGTAACCAATTTATACGTATGCTATAATGAAAAAGTTGAAAAATTAAAAAAGGATTATCATGGAGGTTTTTATACATGACAGCAACATGGGAAAAAAAGGAAGGTAACCAAGGCGTTTTAGAAGTTACAGTTCCTGCTAAAAAAGTAGATCAAGCAATCGATCAAGCATTCAAGAAAGTAGTTAAACAAGTAAATATTCCTGGTTTCCGTAAAGGGAAAGTTCCTCGCCAAATTTTTGAACAACGTTTTGGTGTAGAAGCACTTTACCAAGATGCAGTAGATATCTTATTACCAGAAGCTTATGGTGAAGCTATCGAAGAAACTGGTATCAAACCAGTTGATCAACCAGAAATCGAAGTAACACAAATCGAAAAAGGTAAAGACTTGAAATTCAACGCTACTGTTACAGTTGAACCAGAAGTAAAACTTGGTGAATACAAAGGTCTTGAAATTGAAAGACAAAATGCTGAATTAACAGACGAAGAATTACAAGAACAAATTGATCACAGCTTAGGTCACTTAGCTGAAATGGTAATCAAAGAAGATGGTGCAGTTGAAGAAGGCGATACTGTAAACTTAGACTTCGATGGTTATGTTGATGGTGAACAATTTGAAGGCGGACAAGCTGAAGGTTACGATTTAGAAATCGGTTCAGGTATGTTCATCCCTGGTTTCGAAGAACAATTAGTTGGCTTAAAAACTGGTGAAGAAAAAGACGTTAAAGTTACATTCCCAGAAGAATACCACGCTGAAGAATTAGCTGGTAAAGAAGCAACATTCAAAGTAAAAATCAATGAAATCAAATACAAAAATGTTCCAGAATTAGACGATGAAATTGCGAACGAATTAGATTCAGATGCAGATAGCGTTGATGAATATAAAGAAAATCTTCGCAAACGTCTTGAAGAAGAAAAGAAAGTCAATGCTGAAAATATTGAAAAAGAAGAAGCAATCAACAAAGCAGTTGAAAATGCTGAAGTAGATATTCCAGAAGCTATGATTAACACTGAGTTAAACCGTATGATGCAAGAATTCGAACAACGTATTCAACAATCAGGTCTTAACTTAGAAACTTACTTCCAAATCTCTGGTCAAGATGAATCTCAATTAAGAGAACAAATGAAAGACGACGCAGAAGCACGTGTTAAAACTAACTTAACATTAACTGCGATTGCGAATGCTGAAGACGTAGAAGCATCTGAAGAAGATGTTGATAAAGAGTTAGAAGCAATGAGTACACAATTCGGTATCTCTGCTGAAGATATCAAGAAAACATTAGGCAACACTGACTTAATTAAAGGTGATGTACGTGTTAAAAAAGTTATCGATTTATTAGTAGACAATGCTAAATTTGTTGAAGGTAAAGAAGATAACAAAGAAGAAGAAAAAGAAGAAAAATAATTCATTCATTTCCAATTGAATAAATGAATAGGTAGAGGGTGAAGTTGCATGATAACTGATTCATACTGAGATGCATGTGCATCATATGAATTAAAACATGTGATTTCATCCTCTACAGTGATTTACGGTCGAAATCATTTCGTTTTAGATATGCTTGTGCTATATTGTTTGTAAGCAATTTTGTTGCATAACCTTTACAAAATGATATATTCAATATACAAGTTGATAAAGTAATGAAATCACCATAGATAAAATAAAAATAATTGTAAATGAACTAAAACCTGCAAAAATGTCGGATATATCCAGGTTTTAAAAGAAACGATAAAGTCTATAAACACATTTATTGCATACTATAAAGTGTTTTAGTATAGTCTTTATGGAATAGAGGTGTAAATAATAAATGTTTAAGTTCAATGAAGATGAAGAAAAATTGAAATGTTCTTTCTGTGGTAAAGACCAAGACCAAGTTAAGAAACTTGTAGCTGGTAGCGGCGTGTACATTTGTAATGAATGTATTGAATTATGTTCAGAAATTGTTGAAGAAGAACTTGCGCAAACTGCTACAGAAGAATTTACAGATTTACCGACCCCGAAAGAGATTATGGATCAATTAAACAACTATGTAATTGGTCAAGAAAAAGCTAAGAAATCATTATCTGTTGCTGTATACAACCACTACAAACGTATCCAACAACTAGGACCGAATGATGACGATGTAGAACTACAAAAAAGTAACGTTGCTTTAATCGGACCTACAGGTAGCGGTAAAACATTACTTGCACAAACTTTAGCTAAAACATTGAATGTTCCATTTGCGATTGCGGATGCAACAAGTTTAACTGAAGCAGGTTATGTTGGTGAAGACGTAGAAAATATCTTACTACGTTTAATCCAAGCAGCTGACTTTGATATTGATAAAGCTGAAAAAGGTATTATTTACGTGGATGAAATTGATAAGATTGCACGTAAATCAGAAAACACTTCAATTACACGTGATGTGTCAGGTGAAGGTGTTCAACAAGCATTGCTTAAAATTCTAGAAGGTACAACAGCAAGTGTTCCACCTCAAGGCGGACGTAAGCATCCTAACCAAGAGTTTATTCAAATTGATACAACGAATATCTTATTTATCCTTGGTGGTGCCTTTGATGGTATCGATGATGTCATCAAACGTCGTTTAGGTGAAAAAGTAATCGGCTTCGCAAGCAATGAAGCGGCGAAAGTTGATGAAAGTGCACTATTAGAACACATTCGTCCAGAAGATTTACAATCTTATGGATTAATTCCAGAATTTATCGGACGTATTCCAATTGTCGCAAACTTAGAAACATTAGATATTTCAGCATTGAAAAATATCTTAACGCAACCTAAGAATGCGTTAGTTAAACAATACAAAAAAATGCTTGAGCTAGATCATGTTGAACTAGAATTTACTGAAGAAGCTTTATCAGCGATTGCTGAAAAAGCTATCGAACGTAAAACTGGTGCACGTGGCTTACGTTCAATCATTGAAGAGTCATTAATTGAAATCATGTATGATATTCCGTCTACAGATGATGTAGCAAAAGTGGTTATCACTGCTGATACAATCAATAATGAATCTACACCAGAATTGTACGATGCGGAAGGAAACAAAGTGAATTTAGAAAAAACTTCTGCATAGTTTAGATAAATCAAGCACTCTTTTACTCTGTTGAGAGTAGGAGAGTGCTATTTTTATGGGCATTTTTGATAATAGATTCACTTTTAAAATTAAAATTTGATATAATGAAACGCGAATCAATCTAAAAGTAGTAGAAAAGAGGTCGAATATGAATATCAACCCAAATAATATAGAACTGTTAATCAGTGCAGTCAAACCTGATCAGTATCCAGAAACAGGACTTGATGAAGTGGCGTTAAGCGGGCGTTCAAATGTAGGCAAATCAACGTTCATCAATAGTATGATTGGACGTAAAAATATGGCAAGAACTTCACAACAGCCAGGGAAAACACAAACATTGAATTTTTATGATATAGATCAACAACTTGTTTTTGTGGATGTACCAGGTTATGGCTATGCGAAAGTAAGTAAAAAACAGAGAGAACAGTTTGGTAAAATGATAGAAAAATATATTACTGAACGTGAACAATTGAAGCTGGTAATCCAATTAATTGATATTAGACATGCGCCGACTCAAGACGATGTACTGATGTATGATTTTTTAAAGTATTATGATCTGCCGGTTTTAATCATTGCGACGAAACAAGATAAAATCGCCAAAGGTAAGATTCAAAAGCACCTTAAAGTGATTAGAGAAAAACTTGAAATGGAAAGTGAAGATACAATTATCAGTTATTCATCGATAAATAATAAGAATCAACAAGTGATATGGAATGCGATTCAAAGTTATTTATAATGAGTTTTATGTAAAAAGGTGACCTTTATTATTTATGAAACCTATGAATCATGATAAAGACTGTGAGTATCAACTTTTTAGCAAATGTGTCAATAATATGGATGTAGTTAGCATTTAAAGTGAAATATGACAAAATTATGACTAGACCTTTTCTAGATTAGAATATTTCTAATTAAAAAGGTTTGATGACTTTAAGGTTTAAATTTGTGTGTTATAATTAGTGTATTGTCAATAGTATGGAGGGCGTTAAAAATGCATATAATTGCGATAAGCATCAACCATCGTACCGCTGATGTAGCACTGAGAGAGAAAGTTGCTTTCAAAGCTGATGCCATACAAGAATCGCATATTGATTTATTTGAAACTAAATCAATATTAGAAAACGTGATTTTATCAACATGCAACCGAACAGAAGTCTATGCAGTAGCAGACCAGATTCACACTGGACGTTATTACATCCAACGCTTTTTAGCGCGTAAATTCGGTTTAGAAGTTGAAGAAATCAAATCAATGTCTGAAGCATTGGTGGGGGATGAAGCTGTAGAACATTTATTTAATGTAACTTCAGGCTTAGATTCTATTGTGTTAGGGGAAACACAAATTCTTGGCCAAATGAGAGATGCATTCTTTACAGCACAAGAAGTTGGTACAACAGGTACGATTTTCAATCATTTATTTAAACAAGCAATCACATTTGCGAAACGTGCACATCATGAATCTGATATTGCTGATAATGCTGTCAGTGTTTCATATGCAGCCGTAGAATTAGCTAAAAAAGTATTCGGCAATCTTAAATCACAACACGCTGTGATTATTGGTGCCGGCGAAATGAGTGAACTCTCATTACTGAACCTAATGGGTTCAGGTATCGAACATGTTACGGTTGTGAATAGAACAGCTGAGCGTGCACGTCAATTAGCAGAGAAGCATCAAGCTTCTTATGCCACTATGGAAGAATTAGAAAACTTATTAGTCAATGCGGATATAGTAATTAGTTCAACAAGTGCATCTGACTATATTATTACTCGAAATATGATGGAATCTGTAAAACGTCAACGTAAACAAGAGTCAATGGTTTTAATCGATATTGCGGTACCTAGAGATATTGATCCAACTATTGAATCCGACATGAACATTTTCAGCTACGATATCGATGACCTTAAAGGACTTGTTGATGCTAATTTACGTGAAAGAGAAGCAGCAGCAGCGCAAATCGCTGAACAAATTCCACATGAAATCGCAACGCATAACGATTGGGTCAACATGTTAGGTGTCGTTCCTGTTATCAGAGCTTTACGTGAAAAAGCAATGCATATCCAACAAGAAACTATGGATAGCATTGACCGTAAATTACCTGATTTAAGTGAACGTGAACGTAAAGTGATTTCTAAACATACTAAAAGTATCATTAATCAAATGTTGAAAGATCCGATTAAACAAGCTAAAGAATTGAGTAATGATAAAAATAGCAGTGAAAAATTAGAGCTGTTCCAAAATATCTTTGATATTGAAGCTGAAAGCGAATATGAAAAGAGTGTTGCAAAAAAAGAACGCCGACTTTCAGCAAGACAAATCTTAGGTTTTGATTAAACAGCCATAGTATGGTGATGATATGCAAGATATATTTTTCGTGCGTTTCCATGAAGTAACCTTGCTGATTTATTTACTCAGTATTTCTTGCTATTTTTATGATTTTTTTAAAAAGAATCATAAAATTAGAACCTTAGGGTTCTACACACTAGGGATTGTTTGGTTACTGCAAACAATCTCTTTGTCTTTATATATCAATATGGCCAGAGCGGTTCCGCTCGGTTCGGTCTTTGATGTGTTTTATTTTTTGAACTGGATGATTTTATCGATTTCTATAGTCATCAGTGTTGTAAAACATTTAGACTTTTCTATATTTTTGTTTAATGCCATTGGGTTTGTTGTGATGTCGATACATACCTTCAGACCAAATGAAACATATATTCGAGATGCAGAATTCAATGTTAATCATGAATTGTTGATTATACATGTATCGCTGGCCATTATCAGTTATGCATTATTTTCACTCGCATTTGTAAATGGTGTGTTATATGTATTGCAGTATCGTAACCTTAAACACAAGCATTTCGATCAAAAATATTTTAGAATAGGTAGTGTGTACAGCTTAGAAAAGATGACGTTTTATTCAACAGTCATCGGATTAGTTATTTTAATTATCGGAGTAATTTTAGGCGCACAATGGGGTTTTCAGACAATAGGTTTCAATATTTTGCTAGATCCTAAAGTGGTATCTTCAATAATTGTAATGATTTGTTATGGTATCTACATTCTCTTACGAACAAGAAAATGGGTAAGCCCTTTAAATCATGTTTTATTTAATATGCTGATTTATCTTTTCAGTATGTTCAACTTATTGTTTATTTCTCATTTTCCGAATTTCTTCGGATAAAGTATAACCTTATGCAGAGGAGGACGTTGGCATGCGTAAGCTTGTCGTTGGTTCAAGAAGAAGTAAATTGGCATTGACTCAGAGTCGTCAATTTATTGAAAAGTTAAAAGAGGTACAACCAGATTTAGATATTGAAATCAAAGAAATCGTCACAAAAGGTGATCAGATTGTAGATAGACAACTTTCTAAAGTCGGGGGTAAAGGTTTGTTTGTTAAAGAAATACAACAAGCCTTATTTGACCATGAGATTGATTTAGCCATTCACTCTTTAAAAGACGTGCCAAGTGAATTACCAGAAGGGCTAACACTTGGCTGTGTTCCTGATAGAGAAATTCCATTTGATGCATTTATTTCTAAAAATCATGTGAAACTTGCAGATTTACCGGATGGTAGCATTGTTGGTACAAGTTCTTTAAGACGTGGCGCACAAATTCTAGCAAAATACCCTAATCTTGAAATCAAATGGATTAGAGGTAATATCGATACAAGACTTAATAAACTAGAAACTGAAGATTATGATGCGATTATTCTCGCAGCTGCAGGCCTACGTAGAATGGGTTGGTCTGATGATATCGTTACCGAGTATTTACAACCAGATTTACTCATTCCAGCAATCGGTCAAGGTGCACTAGGAATTGAATGTCGTAGTGATGACGAAGAACTTTTAGATCTGTTGAAAAAAGTGCATAATCAAAGCGTAGCAGAATGCGTTACTGCAGAGCGTACGTTTCTTAAAGAAATGAACGGTAGTTGCCAAGTCCCTATTGGAGGTTACGCAACTGTTGATAATGACGGACAGCTAACATTTACAGGCTTGATCATGTCACCTGACGGTAAACAACGCTTTGAACATACAGTTAACGGACAAAACCCAGTTGAACTTGGCAAAGCAGCAAGTGATGTCTTGAAAGAACAAGGTGCATATGAAATCATTAAAGCATTAAATGATGAAGCCTAATCTATAAGTCGGAGATGAATTGCTATGAGTGCATCAGTCATAATGACGCAATCTAGTTCAATGCCAACAGAAGATAAAGGATGGATACATTTGCCTTTTATTAAATTAGAACCACTCGCTTTTGATGATTCTGTATTAAATCGTTCTTATACTTGGCTTGTATTTTCTTCTAAAAATGCAGTGCGATATTTTTTACCGTATCTTTCACTATTACGCTATGAAAAGGTAGCAGTTATAGGTGAAAAAACACAACGCTTTTGTGAACAACATGGTATAGAAGTAGATTTTTGTCCTGAAGATTTTTCACAAGAAGGATTTCTAGATAAGTTTACGTTCAAAAAAGGAGCCTCTATTTTTATACCCAGCAGTAAAGCAGCACGACCTATATTAGAAGAGGTATTAAAAGAACGTGGGGCAGATGTGGTAAAAATTGATTTATATGAACCTGTTGAGCATCAACAGAATATTCTTTATGCGATTAAGTTGTTAAAAGAACAGTCAGCTGATGGTATTGCATTTGCGAGTTCATCTTCCGCTGAGAACTTTTTTAAAGCATTGAAACGATGCCAAGTACAACCTGATTTTGAGTGTTATGCTATTGGTCAACCAACTTATGAAACAGTTCGTAAAAATGGTTATGATGCTGTCATAGCACGAAAACAAACAATTGATGGTTTAATCTATACAATAAAAGAAAGTAGGAATCTTAAATGAGTTTTGATAGACACAGAAGATTACGTATTAATGAATCAATGCGCAGTCTTGTAAGAGAAAATCACGTACGTAAAGAAGATTTGATTTATCCTATCTTTGTCGTAGAAAGAGACGATGTTAAACAAGAAATTCCATCTATGCCAGGGATTTATCAAATCAGCTTGAATCACCTAGAAGAAGAATTGCAAGAAGCTTATGATTTAGGTATCAGAGCGGTGATGTTCTTTGGTGTCCCAAATGAAAAAGATTCAGTGGGTACAGGTGCTTATGCACATGAAGGTATCATTCAACAGGCAACTAGAAAATCTAAAAAACTTTATCCAGACATGTTAGTGTTAGCAGATACATGTTTATGTGAATATACAGATCATGGCCACTGCGGTTTAATTGATGACCATACACATGATGTTGATAATGATAAAACATTACCATTGCTTGTGAAAACAGCAATTTCTCAAGTAGAAGCGGGTGCTGATATTATTGCGCCAAGTAATATGATGGATGGTTTTGTGACTGAAATTCGTAAAGGTTTAGATGATGCAGGTTACTACAATATTCCAATCATGAGCTATGGTATTAAATATGCATCAAGTTTCTATGGTCCATTCCGTGATGCTGCTGAATCAACACCATCATTTGGTGATCGCAGAACATATCAAATGGATCCAGCTAACCGTCGTGAAGCACTGCTTGAACTTGAAAGTGACTTAAAAGAAGGTGCAGATATGATGATTGTGAAACCTGCGTTAAGTTACTTAGACATTATCAGAGATGTTAAAGAAAGAACGAATGTTCCAGTTATCGCATATAATGTCAGCGGTGAATACAGTATGGTTAAAGCAGCTGCATTACAAGGATGGATTGACGAAGAACGTAACGTTATGGAACAAATGGTTTCAATGAAACGTGCAGGTGCAGACATGATTATTACGTATTTCGCGAAAGATGTTTGTCGTTATTTAGATAAGGAGGACAAATAAATGAGTTACGAAAAGTCTATTGAAGCATTTAAAAAAGCAGAACAATTAATGCCTGGCGGTGTGAATAGTCCAGTTCGTGCATTTAAATCTGTAGATATGCCAGCAATCTTTATGGATCATGGTAAAGGTTCTAAAATCTATGATATCGATGGAAATGAGTATATTGATTATGTATTAAGCTGGGGACCTTTAATTTTAGGTCATGAAAACAAACAAGTGATTGACAGCTTGCATAAAGCAGTCGATAAAGGTACAAGTTTTGGTGCTTCTACATTAGAAGAAATTAAATTGGCAGAGCTTGTAGTCGACCGTGTACCATCAATTGAAAAAGTCAGAATGGTTTCATCAGGTACAGAAGCAACTCAAGATACAATTCGTTTGGCTAGAGGTTACACAGGCCGCGATAAAATCGTGAAGTTTGAAGGCTGCTACCATGGTCACAGTGACTCACTTTTAATTAAAGCGGGTTCTGGTGTTGCGACTTTAGGTTTACCAGATTCTCCTGGCGTACCTGAAGGAACAGCAAAAAGTACGATTACAGTGCCTTATAACGATTTAGAAGCGATTAAACAAGCGTTTGAAATGTATGGCGATGACATTGCCGGCGTGATTGTAGAACCTGTAGCAGGTAATATGGGGGTTGTTCCACCAATTGAAGGTTTCTTACAAGGATTAAGAGATATCACGAATGAGTATGGTTCATTATTAATCTTTGACGAAGTTATGACTGGCTTCAGAGTTGGTTATAACTGTGCACAAGGTTACTTCGATGTTATGCCTGACTTAACTTGCTTAGGTAAAGTAATCGGTGGCGGTTTACCAGTCGGTGCATTCGGCGGTAAAGCGGAAATTATGGATAAAATTGCGCCAGTGGGTTCAATTTATCAAGCAGGTACATTATCAGGTAACCCATTAGCAATGACAAGTGGTTATGAAACATTGAGTCAACTTACACCAGAAAGCTACGAATACTTCAATGAACTTGGAGATATTTTAGAAGAAGGTTTGAAAAAAGTTGCTAAAAAACATAATGTACCATTAACAGTTAACCGAGCAGGTTCAATGATTGGTTACTTCTTAAATGAAGGTCCAGTGACTAACTTTGCTCAAGCAAACCAAAGTGACTTGAAACTCTTCTCAGAAATGTATCGTGAAATGGCTAAAGAAGGCGTCTTCTTACCACCATCTCAATTCGAAGGTACATTCTTATCTACTGCGCATACAAAAGAAGATATTGAGAGAACAATTGAAGCGTTTGATAAAGCATTTGAACGCGTCACAAATAAATAATATAAATTCACTTAATTATAGAGTGAGACATCAAATTCTAGGTGTCTCACTCTCTTTTTGTATAAATTATTTTTGTGAACGATTATAATATCGGTTAGAAATCAATTCTTATAACTTTCGTATAAAGCGTGTTATGATGATAATGAATGAAAAGTAGTGGGATAAGGGTAGTGGTAATCAATGAATAAAAAATTGCGTAATAATATTATCGTATTATTACTGGCAATCGTTATCAGTTTGATTCTATCTGCAATGAATATCATGCTGCCTTATATGTTTGGTCCTATAATCGCAAGTATCATTTGTATCCGAGTCTTCAAGTTGGAAGTAGAATGGCCGTTTTGGCTCAGTCAGTTGGGTTTAATTTTACTAGGGGTACAAATTGGATCCACATTTACACGGACGGTTTTAAATGATATTACGCAAAACTGGTTATCTATTGTTTTAGTAACAGTATTGCTGTTGGGGATGGCAATACTGATTGCATATTTCTTTAAAAAGATTGCAAAAGTAAATAATGAAACAGCATTGTTAAGTGTTATTCCTGGAGCATTAAGCCAGATGTTAATTATGGCTGAGGAAGACAAGCGTGCCAATATATTAGTAGTGAGTTTAACACAGACTTCACGTGTTATCTTCGTAGTCATCTTGGTTCCAATGATGTCTTATTTTATGTCGAGTGGAAGCGGAGAAGCATCTAGCAGTAAATTGGTGGAACTTGAACCGCTCACTCACGTGTTGAATATTGGACAAATCGTATTGTTGATTGTTGCTATTGCGATCGTTTACTTTGTAATGGCAAAAATTAATTTTCCAACGAAGCAATTGCTGGCTCCAATTGTGGTATTAATTGCTTGGAACATGTTTACGAATGAAACATTTTCACTGGATAACTATTTAATTGCGGCAGCACAGATTGCCTATATGATTAGAATCGGTATTCAAATTTCTAAATTAATGAATGATTTAAAAGGACGCGTGGCAGTTGCTATTGCTTTCCAAAATGTAATGCTCATCTTATTAGCTGGTGTCATGGTCTATTTAATATCACTCTTTAATCATATGCCGTTAAATGATTTATTCTTAGGTGCAGCACCCGGAGGTATGAGTCAAATTGTCTTGGTTGCGATGGAAACACATGCTGATGTAGCCATCATTTCTAGTTTCCATATCTTTAGAATTTTCTTCATTTTATTCTTAATCGCGCCAATCATAAAATATTTCTTAAGCTATACTGAGCGTAAACTGAATAAGTAGCACATGAAAATAACCGCCCGATGAGGCGGTTATTTTGTATACATCTTATTAAATTAATGTGTTTCACCTAATGCGATAGTTTCATCACGATTATCTGCTGATAACTCTGAGATTGCCGCTTCCAACCCTTTAACAATAGTATCTAGCGCCATAGAAGGTGTATTCGGTTTATTCGTGACTTGTTCAGGAATGAACGGTACATGAATAAAACCAAATTGAATATAAGGGAAAGTAGTCGCATGCAAATATCCTAATTGATAGAGTACATGATTACATACAAAAGTTCCTGCAGTATTTGAAAGTGAAGCAGGAACACCTGCATCTTTAATCGCTTGTGTCAGGCGTTTTACTGGCATATTTGAAAAGTAAGCAGGTGCGCCATCTTCTTGAATAACTTCATCAATGGGTTGATTACCTTTATTATCTGCAATTCTTGCATCATCTACATTAATGCCGACACGTTCGGGTGTTAAATCAAATCTGCCGCCAGCTTGTCCAATAGCAAGTACCGCATCATATGTTTCAATTTTAAGTTGTTGTTTAATAGCTTCAACCGATTCGTTGAATACAGTAGGGATTTCTAATTTCGTAATCGTATGTTCACCGATTGTTTCTGGTAATAACTTCACTGCTTCTAAAGCTGGATTTGTTTTTTCTTTACCAAACGGATCAAAAGCTGTAACTAAAATATTCATGTTATCTTCTCCTTTATCTGTTTATTAAAATGCCCAGAAATACATTAATCCGATATGTACTAAGATTAATATGAAAGCCACTGGGATTTGTGCTTTGATGACACTAAATTCATTTTTCATTTCTAATAAAGCAACAGGTAATGTATTGAAGTTTGCGGCCATTGGCGTTAATAAGGTACCACAGAAACCACCAGTCATCGCTAGTGCACCAGCAATTGCAGGGTCAGCACCTTGTGCAATGACGAAAGGAATACCAATACTTGCGGTAATAACAGTAAAAGCTGCAAATGCATTACCCATCAACATTGTGAAAATGACCATACCTAATATATACGCAGTGGCGCCAATTAAGTGATTGCCTTCAGGTAAGAAACTTGAAATACCGTTAGAAATCACTTTGCCAACACCGCTGACTGTAAATAGTACTCCTAATGCTGCTAAGAATTGCGGTAAGATACCAACTGTCCCAACTTGTTGTGTCAATCTATCACTGTCATATAACATGTATTTTGCTTTAGGCTTGATAATGAAATACGCAGCAATCAAACCGACAACTGAAGCAATTCCTAAGCCAATAGCGCCACCAAGAGGTGTCCAGTTTGAAATGATGACAGCTAAAACAGCTAAAACAACTGCTGGCCAAAAGAGTTTATTGCCAAAACGTTCAGCGCCTTGATTACCTTGTTCCTCAGTAACGTCCACAATGTTTTTGATAGTAACCTGACGCGTTAATGTTAATAGTCCCATTAACAAGATAAGTGCACCATTGATTACGTTTGGTATATACGGTCCAAAAATAAATGTTATCGCAAGCAATACCCAAAAGAGGGCAGTGCCAATACGTTTTTCTTTGTTTGGATCTCGCAATACACGGTAGGCTGTATAAAGTAATTGGATACCAATTAAAATATAAAAGAACTCAAGGATAGTATCTAATGTATGTTGACTCATGCTTGATCCTCCTTGTTTCTGTATTTACGTTCTAAGTAACGGTCTAACAAAATATTTTTAACTACGACAATCAGAATTGTGATGATTGCGATTGGTACAGAAGTAAGTGCTAAACTGACCGCATTGACTTTAATATCAAGTGAATTGAATGTACCGACCATTAAAAGTACGCCAGCAGCACCTACAAATAAATTCTGGCCAAAGAAGTTACCGTAGTTCTCCATAGCCGAAGCTTCTGCTTTAATTTTCTCCACATCTTTTTCATCGATTTGTTCAGGTTTTAAATTATATTTTGTTTTCAATGCCCCTTGAACCATCGGATTAATTAACGGACGTACGAATTGAGGATGACCTCCGATCCGAATGGAAGCGAGTCCTGCAATTTCTCTAATTAATAAATATAAGGATAATAAACGTCCGCTGGTCATGGATTTAACCTTTCCGATTAATACGGTTGCTTGTTTTTTTAATCCAAATCGTTCAATTAAACCAACCATAGGTAAGGTTAATAAGAAAAGAGATACCAGGCGATTATCGACAAAGGCTTTGCCGAGGACGTCTAATATTTCAAAGAAATCCATACCGGATACAAGTCCGGTTACAATCGCAGCAGCTAAAATAACCGCAATCGTATCAAACTTAAATAGGAATCCGATAATAATAACTAGGATGCCTATTAATTTTAACCATTCCATAAAATGCCCCCTTAAAATTTAATATATTTGATATTCTAGCATAAAATAGAGAGAATTTTACGACAATTTTAAATTCTAAAATAAAATAGGAACACAACCGTGTTCCTACTGTTTTGATGGCTTATAAGGACAACCAATCAAGTGGGCGTCATAGAGACCTGCTGCTTCTAAAAATGAAAACATCGTTACATGACCCATAAACTTAAAGCCATATTTCTTTAAGTCTTTAGACATTTTTTTAGCGCGTTCATCGACGGTGATACGGTCTTTAGATGAACGATATCGCAAATCAATCGGCTGATTATCAACATATGACCACAGAAAATCACTAAAACTGCCATGTTCTTTTTCAATTTGAATATAGCCTTTTGCTTGGCTGACAATTGCTTCTAACTTCTTTCTATAATGAACGATATTAGGAAATTCCATGAGTTCATCAATATCTTTTTCTGTCATTTGTGCAATTTTATGAGGGTCAAATTGATAGAAAGCATCACGATATGCAGAACGTTTCTTTAAAATCGTTAACCAAGAAAGTCCTGCATGTTGTGATTCTAGAGCCATTAGTTCAAATAATTTTTGACTATCATAAAGCGGCTGACCCCATTCTTTATTATGATATTCAATATAGAGTGGATCAGTTGTGTTGAATGCACATTCATTCATAAAATTTCATTCCTTCGCATTGACTTATTTTAGAGTTCTATTATACTATAAATTAGTAGAGAATATGATTTCGGGAAGAGTAGACAGTTGATTAATTTCAAAGAGAATGTATGGTTGGTGAAAATACATAATTGATGCTGTTGAAGGTAGCCCGCTTAGATCTTTAGCTGAACAGTACAGTAGGTTAAAGCGTGTATTGAGCGTTAATCATTATGAAGTGCAATATAGATGAACTATGTTGAATTTAGGTGGTACCACGGAACATCCGTCCTATGTATAGGAACGGGTGTTTTTTATTTTAAGGAGGAATTGTCCTATGGAAATGAAACCAAAATACAATCCGAATGAGGTTGAAGCTGGACGCTATCAAGAATGGGTAGAGAAAGGCTATTTCAAACCTAACGGAGACACATCAAAAGAAACGTATACGATTGTTATCCCACCTCCGAATGTAACTGGTAAATTACATTTAGGTCATGCTTGGGATACAACGTTACAAGACATTTTAACACGTATGAAACGTATGCAAGGTTACGATACGTTGTATTTGCCTGGTATGGACCATGCGGGTATTGCGACACAAGCAAAAGTTGAAGCAAAATTACAAGAACAAGGTATTTCAAGACATGACTTAGGTCGTGAGAAATTCTTAGAAGAAGTTTGGAGCTGGAAAGAAGAATATGCTTCATTTATTCGTCAACAATGGGCGAAATTAGGTCTTGGACTTGATTATGATAGAGAACGCTTCACATTAGATGAAGGCTTAAGTAAAGCGGTTAAAAAAGTCTTTGTAGATATGTATAACAAAGGTTTAATTTATCGTGGCGAACGTATTATCAACTGGGACCCTGTTGCGAAAACAGCGATTTCTGATATTGAGGTTATTCACGAAGACACACCAGGTAAATTCTATCATTTTAAATATCCTTACGCTGATGGCGAAGGATATATTGAAATTGCTACAACACGTCCTGAAACAATGTTAGGGGATACTGCAATTGTCGTTAACCCTAATGATGAACGTTATAAAGATGTTATTGGCAGAAAAGTTATTTTGCCGATTGTCGGTCGTGAGTTGCCAATTTTAGCGGATGAATATGTAGACGTTGAATTTGGTAGTGGTGCTATGAAAGTAACACCAGCACATGACCCTAATGACTTTGAATTAGGTAAAAGACATAACCTTGAATCTATTATCGTCATGGATGAATCAGGTAAAATGAATAACAAAGCTGGTAAATACGAAGGTATGGACCGCTTCGAATGTCGTGACCAATTAGTAGAAGACTTAAAAGCAGAAGACTTAGTGATTAAAATTGAAGATTACACACATGCTGTTGGACATTCTGAAAGAAGCGGTGCCATCGTAGAACCTTACTTATCTACACAATGGTTCGTAAATATGGAACCTCTAGCAAAACGTGCACTTGATAATCAAAAAACAGATAATCGTGTGAATTTTGTACCTGAACGTTTTGAACATACATTTAATCAATGGATGGAAAATATCCGTGACTGGACAATTTCACGTCAATTATGGTGGGGTCATCAAATCCCAGCTTGGTATCATAATGAAACAGGCGAAATTTATGTAGGAGAAGAAGCACCAGAAGATATTGAAAACTGGACACAAGATGAAGATGTACTAGATACATGGTTCTCTAGTGCTTTATGGCCATTCTCAACACTTGGTTGGCCAGATACTGAAGCAAAAGATTTTGAACGCTACTATCCAACTAATGCATTAGTTACAGGTTATGACATTATCTTCTTCTGGGTTGCACGTATGATTTTCCAAGGATTAGAATTTACAGATCAACGTCCTTTCAACGATGTATTATTACATGGTTTAGTTCGTGCTGAAGATGGCCGTAAAATGAGTAAATCATTAGGTAACGGTGTAGATCCTATGGATGTTATCGACCAATATGGTGCAGACAGCTTAAGATATTTCTTAGCTACAGGTTCATCTCCAGGTCACGATTTACGTTACTCAACTGAAAAAGTAGAATCAGTTTGGAACTTCATTAACAAAATTTGGAACGCTGCACGTTTCAGCTTGATGAATATTGGTGAAGACTTCAAATTTGAAGATATCGACTTATCTCAAAACTTATCACTTGCTGATAAATGGATTTTAACGCGATTAAACGAAACAGTTAAAACGGTAACTGACTTAAGTGATAAATATGAATTTGGTGAAGTTGGCCGTGCTTTATATAACTTTATTTGGGATGAATTCTGTGACTGGTATATCGAAATGAGTAAAATTCCAATGAATGGTGAAGACGAAGCGCAAAAACAAGTTACACGTTCAGTCTTATCTTATGTATTAGACCGTACAATGCGTATGTTGCATCCTTATATGCCATTTGTGACAGAAGAAATTTGGCAAAACTTACCGCATGAAGGTGAAACAATTGTGACAAGCGCTTGGCCACAAGTTCAAACTGAATTTATGTATGAAGACAGTAAACAAGCGATGCAATATGTCGTAGAAATTATTAAAGCCGTCCGTCAAGCTCGTTCAGAAGTGAACACACCGCTTTCAAAAGCAATTCCGATTTATATTAAAACGAAAAATGCGGAAATCACTCAAATGCTTGAAGAAAATAAACATTACATTGACCGCTTCGGCCACCCAAGTGAGTTAATCATTTCAACAGATATCGAAACACCTGATAAAGCAATGACTTCTGTAGTCGGTGCAGGTGAAGTGATTTTACCATTAGAAGGTTTAATCGATATGGATAAAGAGATTGCACGTTTAGAAAAAGAATTAGATAAATGGCAAAGCGAACTTGATCGTGTCGATAAAAAATTATCAAACGAAAACTTCGTTAATAAAGCGCCTGAAAAAATTATCAATGAAGAACGTGCCAAAAAAGAAGATTATCAAGAAAAATATGATAGCGTCAAAGCTAGAATTGAACAATTAAAAGCATAGGAGTCCTGATAATGAATTACCTAGACAGCTTATATTGGATACACGAAAGAAATAAGTTTGGTATCAAACCAGGCACAAAACGCATGGAGTGGATGCTAGAACGCCTAGGTCATCCAGAACAAAACATTAAAGGCATCCATGTCGGCGGAACAAATGGCAAAGGTTCTACAGTCGCATATCTACGTGCTGCACTTGTCGAGAATGGTTATGATGTCGGTACATTTACTTCACCCTATATTGAAACGTTCAATGAGAGAATCAGCTTAAACGGGTCGCCAGTCAGCGATGATGTTATCGTTGACCTGGTTGCTCGTGTGAAGCCGGTAAGTGAAGAGATGGAAGCGGAAACTGAATATGGAACAGCGACTGAATTTGAAATTATAACAACGATGATGTTCTTATACTTCGGCGCGATCCGACCTGTAGACTTTGTGATTGTTGAAGCAGGACTTGGTATTAAAAATGATTCGACAAATGTATTTTCACCTATTTTGACAATTCTAACGAGCATTGGTTTAGATCATACAGATTTATTAGGTTCAACTTATTTGGATATTGCTAAAGATAAAGGTGATATCATTAAAGCGGATACGCCGTTTGTTTATTCTGTTAAAGAAGATGATGCTTTAAAATACTTAAGCGAATATGCAGAAAAACAACAAGCGCCTGCTTATGAGTTGGATAAAGATATTTCTGTTGTTTCAGAAGAAGATGAATTTACGTATCGCTTTAAAGATTATGAATTAGAAAACATAGCGTTGCATATGCTTGGCGAACATCAAAAAGAAAATGCAGCTTTAGCGATTACAGCGTTAATTGTGATGTTTGAAGCGGGACAAATTCAGTTAGACTTCAATAAAATGATTAAAGCTATGGAAGAAGTCAGCTGGACAGGGCGTATTGAAGAAGTTAAAGAAAAACCGCTTATGATTATTGATGGCGCTCATAATAATGAAAGCATCGATGCATTAGTGAGTACAATTCAAAATTATTATCATAAAGATAAGGTTGATATTTTGTTCTCAGCTGTAAGCGGCAAACCAATTCATCATATGTTAGAAGATTTAGGACAAATTGCAGATCATGTTTATATCACAGACTTTGATTTCTATCGTGCGAAGCCAAAAGAAGAAATCGCAAATGAAGCAGAACATTTTGATCCAATTTTAATTGATGACTATGTAGACTTTGTAGAGAATTATGAAGGCGATACATTGGTTATTACTGGCAGCTTATACTTCATCAGTGAAGTGAAAGTAAAAGTGAACTTTGAAGCTTAATGGCTTTAATTAAATATTAAATACTAAACTCCTTTTGAGATGACGTTTATTCGGCTCTATACTATTTAGGACTGGTGAGAATCACTAGTCCTATTTTTAATACAAAAAAAGCG
>NZ_KV840328.1:0-53958 GCF_001839185.1 Staphylococcus sp. HMSC65H10
GTGATTATCACCAGTCCTAAATAGTATAGAGCCATTTTTTTAGAAGTATAAAAAATGACAAATTATTGTATTTCTAGAGAAGAAAAACATGAAATAATAAAAAATAGTCCAAGTATGTACAAGGATATGGTAAAATAATTTCTAATTCAGCGCTATCAATAGTGAAATGGGCTATAATGAATAGGATAGAGTATTGAGGAGAAAAGGTGATCTTCATGAGCAGCTACGTGATAGAGAAAGCATTAAATAATAACGTCATCATCTGTAAAGATGAAACACAACAGCACGAAGTCGTTCTTATCGGAAAAGGTATCGGTTTTAATAAGAAAAAAGGGATGCGCTTATCTGACAAAGCAATGATTGATAAAGTTTATAAATTAGAACATAAATCTGAACAAGAACATTATAAAGCATTAGTAGAGATGGCTGATGATGATGTTTTACAATCAATTATTGAAGCGATTGATATCATCACGAAAGCGGATCGCTCAGTTGATGATAATGATTTAGTCGTCGCGTTAACGGATCATATCTTGTTTGCGTATAAACGTATCAAACAGCAGCAATTTATTAAAAATCCATTCTTAATTGAAACGAAACAGCTATACCCTGAATCATATCAAATTGCGGTTCAAGTGATAGAGCATTTAAACGGCTTGTTAGATATTGATTTTCCAGATGATGAAATCGGCTTTATCGCGTTACATATCGCAAGCAGTAAAGATGATTTAACTTTAAGCGAAGTAAGATTGACGAATGAGATTATCAATAAAAGTGTTCAAATTATGGAACATGATTTAGGTTATACAATTGATACAAGTTCGATTATCTATCAACGCTTTATCCGCCATATCCAATTCTTAATCAGACGCTTGCAAAAAGGTGAAACTATTCAAGTCAATGAAGATTTCGGAAACATGTTGAAAGCGCATTATCCCGTGTGCTATAATATAGCTGTTAAAATCATTAAAATGATGCAGCAGCATCTTGAAGTTCCTGTCTATGAAGCGGAACTCTCGTATCTGACGTTGCATATTTATCATTTTGCGAATAAAAATCAAAATCATAACGTGTAACTAATTCGATTAGGCATGAGTCATGAAAGTTGGTCGTACTTCCAGCTTTTATTACTCATGCCTTTTTTCTTTGCTGCTATGTCGCTAGGTGATGTTTACAACTTTATAAATTTAGGAGGAAACTTTTATGTGGAAAAAGTTTTTCGGTCAATTGCAACGTATTGGTAAAGCGTTAATGCTTCCTGTTGCGATCTTACCGGCAGCGGGTTTACTTTTAGCATTAGGGAACGCCTTTCAGGGCGATGCGCTTCAAAGTTTACTGCCTTTTATTAAAGTAGAAGGTGTTCAAAACGTTGCGAAAATGATGGAAGGTGCCGGTGGGATTATCTTTGATAACTTGGCCATTATCTTCGCATTAGGTGTCGCAATCGGGTTGGCTGGCGGAGATGGTGTTGCAGCTATCGCAGCATTCGTCGGTTTTATCGTATTAAACAAAACAATGGGAATGTTCTTAAATGTAACACCTGAAAAAGCAGCAGATGCTGCAAAAGGTTTTGCGACAGTATTAGGTATCCCGACACTGCAAACGGGTGTGTTTGGCGGTATCATTATTGGGGCTTTAGCGGCCTGGTGTTATAACAAGTTCTATAACATCTCGCTGCCAAGTTATTTAGGATTCTTCGCAGGGAAACGTTTCGTACCAATTATGATGGCGACGTTATCATTTATTTTAGCGTTTCCAATGGCGATTGTTTGGCCATTTATCCAAGGCGGCTTAAACGCATTCAGTGAAGGTTTATTAGCATCAAATACAGGATTAGCTGTATTCTTATTCGGTTTCATTAAACGTCTATTGATTCCGTTTGGTTTACACCATATTTTCCATGCACCGTTCTGGTTTGAATTCGGTTCATACAAAAACTTAGCGGGTCAAATCATTCATGGTGACCAACGTATCTTTATCGAACAAATTCGTGATAACGTACCTTTAACTGCAGGTAAATTCATGCAAGGTGAATTCCCAGTTATGATGTTCGGTTTACCAGCAGCAGCACTTGCGATTTATCAAACAGCGAAAAAAGAAAATAAAAAAGTGGTTGCTGGTTTAATGTTATCTGGTGCTTTGACATCATTCTTAACAGGTATCACTGAACCTTTAGAATTCTCATTCTTATTCGTAGCACCATTATTATTCTTCATTCATGCAGTATTAGATGGTTTATCATTCTTAATTCTTTACTTATTAGATGTGCACTTAGGTTACACATTCTCTGGTGGATTTATCGACTTCTTCTTACTCGGTATCTTGCCGAATAAGACACAATGGTGGTTAGTTATTCCAGTTGGATTGATTTATGCGGTTATTTACTATGTTATCTTCCGCTTCGTCATCCAAAAAATGAACTACAAAACACCAGGTCGTGAAGACAAAGAGATGCAGACATCTACAGTTTCAACAAATGAATTGCCATTCAAAGTGTTAGACGCGATGGGTGGCGAATCTAACATCAAACACTTAGATGCATGTATTACACGTCTACGTGTAGAAGTAAATGATAAAGCAAAAGTAGATGTACAAGGTTTGAAAGATTTAGGTGCTTCAGGTGTGCTTGAAGTCGGTAACAACATGCAAGCGATCTTTGGTCCGAAATCAGATCAAATCAAACATAATATGCAACAGATTATGGATGGTAAAATCACATCTCCTGAAGAAACTACAGTGATTGATGAAGGTGATGCAACAACGAAAGTAGCGCAAACAGGTGACGCAGTGATTTATGCACCGATTACAGGTGAATTAGTAGATATTACAGAAGTACCAGATAAAGTATTCTCTGAAAAAATGATGGGAGACGGTATCGCAATCAAACCAGATAATGGTGATGTTTATGCACCATTCGACGGTACTGTGAAAATGGTCTTCCCAACAAAACATGCGATTGGTATTGAATCAGAAGATGGCGTGGAATTATTGATTCACTTCGGTTTAGAAACTGTTAAACTTGAAGGTCAAGGTTTCGACATCTTAGTTAAAGAAAACGATAACTTCGTTTTAGGCCAACCTTTAATGAAAGTCGACTTAGATTACATTAAAGAACATGCTGAAAGTACGATTACACCAATCGTCGTTACAAATTTAAATGATCGCACATTAGAAGTGTTACAACATGGCCATGTTAACCATGGTGATAAAGCAGTCTTAATTAAATAGAAACAGCTACACAGAAACAACACCTTAGACACTTTAATCGATGCGTCATGCACATTGAGCACGAGCTATGAAACTCTAGGAGGTTTCTAGTTCGTGCTTTTTTTATACAAGGAGGTTATCTATGAAACAGTTATTCAAATTCTTTTTTGGACAATTACAACGTATTGGTAAAGCCTTAATGTTGCCAGTGGCGATTTTACCGGCAGCCGGGATCTTACTGGCGTTCGGTAATGCGATGCACAACGAACAAATCTTACACTACGCACCTTGGATGGAAAATCATTATATTCAGATGGTCAGTCAGATTATGGAAGTATCTGGTCAGGTTATCTTTGATAACTTGCCATTACTCTTTGCGATGGGGACAGCACTTGGTTTAGCAGGCGGTGATGGTGTTGCTGGTATTGCGGCACTAGTCGGTTATTTAATTATGAATGCGACCATGGGTAAAGTCGTAGGTATTACAATTGATGATATTTATTCTTATGCTGAAGGGGCTAAAACGTTAGGACAATCAGCAAAAGACCCGGCACATGCTTTGATATTAGGCATACCGACCTTACAAACAGGTGTATTCGGCGGGATTATTATCGGGGCTTTAGCAGCAATATGTTATAACCGCTTCTACAACATTCAACTTCCTCAATTTTTAGGATTCTTTGCTGGGAAGCGATTTGTACCGATTATTACATCATTAGTCGCAATCGTGACAGGGATTGTTTTAAGTTTTGTATGGCCACCTGTTCAAGACGGCTTAAATAACTTATCTAATTTCTTATTAGGTAAAAACTTAGCTTTAACGACATTTATTTTCGGGATTATTGAACGTTCACTTATTCCATTTGGTTTACATCATATCTTCTATGCACCATTTTGGTTTGAGTTCGGACATTATACAAATGAAGCGGGTAACTTAATTCGTGGTGACCAACGTATTTGGATGGCACAATACCAAGATGGTGTACCGTTTACGGCAGGGGCTTTTACCACAGGTAAATATCCATTTATGATGTTCGGTTTGCCAGCAGCAGCGTTCGCGATTTATCGTCAAGCGAAACCAGAACGTAAAAAAGTAGTCGCAGGTTTAATGTTATCAGCAGGGCTTACAGCCTTTTTAACAGGGATTACAGAACCATTAGAATTCTCATTCTTATTTGTAGCGCCGATTCTTTATGTTGCACATGTTATTTTAGCAGGTTCTTCATTCTTAATTATGCATTTATTAGGCGTTAAAATCGGTATGACCTTCTCAGGCGGTTTTATTGATTATATTTTATATGGCTTATTATCATGGGATCGTTCCAATGCGTTATTAGTGATTCCAGTCGGTATTTGTTATGCAGTTGTATACTACTTCTTATTCACATTCTTAATTAAGAAAATGAACTTGAAAACACCAGGTCGAGAAGATCAAGAAGTGACACAAACGAACGTGTCAGTGAGTGAATTACCATTTAAAGTATTAGATGCGATGGGTGGTAAAAACAACATTAAACATTTAGATGCATGTATTACACGCTTACGTGTAGAAGTGAATGATAAGTCTCAAGTAGATGTTCAAGAATTAAAAGATTTAGGAGCATCAGGTGTCCTTGAAGTCGGCAATAATATGCAGGCGATTTTCGGACCGAAGTCAGATCAAATCAAACATGATATGCAACAGATTATGGATGGCAAGATTACGTCTCCGTTAGAAACGACAGTAACAGAAGATGGAGATACAGAAACAGCAGAAGTTGTAGCTGAGGGCGGTGCAGTAATTTATGCGCCGATTACAGGTAAAGTCGTTCCACTTTCAGAGGTACCTGACCAAGTATTCTCTGGCAAAATGATGGGAGATGGTTTTGCGATTCAACCATCTAAAGGTGAAGTCTACGCACCATTTGATGGTACAGTGAAGATGATCTTCCTGACCAAACATGCACTGGGTTTAGAATCTAAAGACGGCGTAGAATTATTAATTCATTTCGGCTTAGAAACCGTTAAATTGGAAGGCCAAGGCTTTGATATTTTAGTTGAAGCAGGGGATAAAATTGTACTGGGCCAACCGTTGATGAAAGTAGATTTAGATTATATTGAGAAACATGCGGATAGTACTATCACACCGATTATCGTCACAAATCAAGAACAACCAGAAATAGAGTTGGTTCATGAAGGTGAAGTGACACATGGGGATAAAATCGCTATAGTCAAACCATAGTAAAACAAACACAAACTGGTGTCTAAATTCTTTTAGGCATCAGTTTTTATTTTTAGGGTTAGGGGTAAAGAGTAGCGTTGGAGGGAATGATAAATAAAAAGTTTCTTTTTTTACAAAATAGCGATAAAATATGATTAATCAATAGCAAGGAATGGTGAAGTACATGGAAAATAATGATAAACCGAAGCGTTTTTCGCTGAGTGAAACACGGTTTATGAGATTTATCGGAGGTAAGAACTTGATGTTCGGTCTTCTGATGTTGATTATGATTGGATTAACAATATTTATATTTGATAAAGTATCGTACATATTCCACCCGTTTGTGATCATATTCAATACGATTGCAGCGCCGGTTATTTTAGGTTTGATCTTATTCTACTTGTTAAATCCAGTTATTCAATTTATGGAGCGTTATAATATCCCAAGACTATGGGGGATTATTATTCTGTTTTGTTTCGCTGCAGCGGTGATTGCGTTAGTGGTTAATTTACTAATTCCAGTCATCAGCGATCAAATCAAAACGTTCGCGCATAACTTCCCACGTTATGTAGATAAATTTAATGAAATGGTTGATCAAGTAACCAGCTGGTCGCATTTTGCGGGTATGTCTGATTTCTATACGCAAATTCAAGATCAGCTTGATAAAATAGCGAAGAAAGTACCGACAATGGTTTCAGATTTCTTTGATGGTTTCGGAACGAAGATTATGTCAATCGCTGAAGCGGTTGTGAATATTGGTGTGGTTATCGTCACAACACCATTCGTACTCTTCTTCTTCTTAAAAGATGGTCATCGCTTCAAAGCAGGTTTAACAAAAGTGATGCCACCGAAATATCGTCAAGATGTGCATGAAGTAATTGAAAGCATGAGCTTACAAGTAGGTTCATATATCCAAGGTCAAATCATTGTATCATTTTGTATCGGTATCTTACTCTTTATCGGTTATTCGATTATCGGTTTAGATTACAGCTTAGTTTTAGCGAGTATTGCGGCAGTCACTAGTGTGGTTCCTTATTTAGGACCAACCATCGCAATTTCTCCAGCTATTATTATGGCGTTGATTACATCACCGATTATGTTAGTAAAATTAATTGTTGTGTGGACAGCAGTTCAATTTATTGAAGGTCACTTTATTTCACCTAACGTTATGGGTAAAACATTAAAGATTCATCCTTTGACAATTATCTTTGTATTATTATGTGCAGGTAATTTACTTGGTATTGTGGGTGTCATTCTCGCAATTCCTGGTTATGCGGTCATTAAAGTGTTAGTCACACACTTATTCGGTATGTATAAACGTCGTTATAACCGTTATTATGGTCAAGATTCAGGACCTTATGAAGTTGCTGATGATGAGTGGGCAGATAATCCGAATAATCAATTGAAGTAAAGTAACGTATAAGGCATGACACTTTTGTTAGGTGTCATGTCTTATTTTTTTGGTGCTTTGACATATAGTTATGTGGTAACATTTTGGTATATTATAAATCATTTCATGAATTGCTTGAAATGGTGTGAGGAATTGAGGGAAACAATGTCAAAACAATTAAAAGGTCGATTAATCACCGGTGCGAAAATTGTGTTTGCGACTGTTCTTTTTATCTTAGTTGTGACGACTTTATACAAAGAACTCTCAACCATGAACTTTAAAAAATTATTTGTACTGTTTGAAAAATTGAATCGTGTTGAATTAACGAGTCTGTTAGTTGCTGGTGGCTTATCTATATTATTATTAAGCCTGTATGATGTGACGATGGTACGGACTTTAAAATTGAAAATGTCTTTATTTAAAGTATTACGTGTCAGCTATATTATCAATGCGTTGAATTCTATTATCGGATTTGGAGGCTTTATCGGTGCGGGTGCACGTCTATCAGTCTATAAACCTTACGTGAAAGATACGAAAACGTTATTGCATTATATTTCATTGGTTTTATTATCGATGTTGACTGGTTTAAGCATGCTGTCGATTCTAGTCGTGACCCATGTCTTTAATGCGAAACATTTACTGAATGATTATCCAGTAGTACATGTTTTACTCTATGTGGTCGCATGTTTCTTGCCTGTATTTATCTTTATCACAATTAAAAAACCAGTAGAACCGTCTCGTCGTTTTACAGGTGTCTATTTAACACTAGTGTCAGGTGTGGAATGGTTAGCCGCAAGTTTTGTACTCTATTTTGCATTACGAATTGTCAACTTAGATGTGTCATTCACATCATTTGTCGGTATCTTTATTATTGCGGCGATTGCCGGGTTAATCAGTTTTATTCCTGGTGGTTTCGGGGCATTTGATGTCGTGATTTTAGTCGGCTTGAAGCACTTGAATTTACCAGAAGAAAAAATTGTCTTAGCGTTGATGTTATATCGTTTTGCGTATTATATCATTCCAATGATTATTGCGTTAATCTTATCAATGTTTGAGTTCGGTACTTCAGCTAAACGTTATATTGAACAATCGAAGTACTATACACCAGCAAAAGAAGTGACTTCATTTTTATTTTCATATCAAAAATCTATCACTTCTAAAATTCCATCGCTTTCTTTAGCAGTACTGGTCATGTTTACGAGTTTAGTCTTTATCTTAAATAACGTCAGTATTATTTATGAAGGCTTATATGATCCGAACCATATGTTTTATTATATTGTGGTGACGATTCATACGAGTGCTTGTTTAATTCTGATGTTGAACGTTCGCGGTATCTTTAAACAAAGCCGCAGAGCCATATTATTTGCGATGGTTTCTATCGTGTTGATCTTTGTGATTACAGTGTATACGAATACCTCATTTTTATTAATTACGTGGTTGCTTGTGGTATTTGGTTTATTGATTTATGCCTTTATGAAAGCACAAGTCTTAAAACGTCCGATTCGTTTACGCCATATAGTTTCAATGCTGATTATTAGTATTGTTATGTTGACACTGAATCACTATATGATTGTCTTTGTATTAGATGCGGTAGATGCTTATCGTATTGAAGTAGATAACTCAATGTTACGTTATTACTTATGGTTGACCATTCTGGTGGTTATTATTATCGTGACGTTTATTGTCTGGTTATTTGAAAATGCGTATCGTAAAGATTATCCAGCCAATGATATCGAACAGTGTGAAGCGATTATCGAAAAATTCGGCGGCAACTATTTAAGCCATTTGCTTCATAGTGGAGATAAAACTGTGTATATGGATGAATCGAAAGAAGCGTTTGTGATGTATCGCTTTAAACTTAATTGTATTGTGGTATTAGGTGATCCGATTGGTAACCCTAAACGATTTAATGATTTGTTTGAATCGTTGTACCATTATGCTAGAGATTTGGGTTATGAAGTGATTTTCTATCAAGCGACAAATCGTCATATGCCGCTATATCATGATTTTGGTAACCAGTTCTTTAAATTGGGTGAAGAAGCGGTCATTGATTTAACAACATTTACAACTTCTGGTAAAAAACGCAGAGGATTCAGAGCAACGTTAAATAAACTAGAAGATCAAAATGTCCATTTTGAGATTATAGAACCGCCATATACAGATGAATTCCTTAAAGAGTTAGAAGATATTAGTGATCAATGGTTAGACGGTAAAAATGAAATGCATTTCTCAGTCGGCCGTTTCACACATGATTATTTATCTAAAGCACCGATTGGAATTCTAAAAGAAGAAAATGGCCGTGTCATCGCATTCTGCAGTTTAATGCCGACGTATTACAATGATTCCATTTCAGTAGATTTAATTCGTTGGTTGCCAGATGTAGATTTACCGTTGATGGATGCGCTCTATCTGCATATGTTGTTATGGAGCCAAGAAAAAGGCTACAAAGCATTTAACATGGGTATGGCGACCTTATCCAATGTCGGTCAAAATGAATACTCATATTGGAATGAACGTGTCGCAGGTAAAATCTTTGATAACTTTAATACGTTATATCGCTTCAGCGGTTTAAGACGTTATAAAGATAAATTCAAACCAGAGTGGGAACCACGATATTTAGTTTACTCAAGACATAGTTCTTTATGGCAAAGTATGATTAAAGTATTGTTAGTGATTCGCTCTAAACATTAGTTGAACCGTTTTATAATGCAAGGTGCATATAAAGATCGAGGCCAAAAAAGGTCTCGGTCTTTTTTAATGGTTTACGATTAAACGTATGTAAACTTTGTTATCCAAATATTTTATTTTAATCCAAAATTCAGAAAACTAAGAAAAGTCTATTGACATTGTCTGAATTTCAGTCTATACTCTGAATAAATTAATAAAAAAACTTATCAAGAATGGTGGAGGGACTGGCCCTACGATACCAGGCAACCTATTTAAGTTAGGTGCTAATTCCAGCAGGTGAAGACCTGAAAGATAAGCCCGTAGCGAGTCTATCTTTTTCAGGTAGGCTCGTTTTTTACATTTAAGGAGGAAATGAACATGACAAATGATTTTAAATTCGAAACGTTACAATTACACGCAGGACAAGAGGTAGATGAAGCATCGCATTCGAGAGCAGTACCGATTTATCAAACAACATCTTTCACATTTGATGATACACAACATGCGGCGAACTTATTCGGCTTAAAAGAATTAGGTAATATTTACTCACGTTTAACAAACCCGACAGTAGCAGTGTTTGAAACACGTGTAGCAGAACTTGAAGGCGGTGTCGCTGGGGTTGCGGTAGCTTCAGGTATGGCTGCAATCACATATGCGATTCAAACTGTTGCAGATGCAGGTGATCACATTGTCGCAAGCTCTACGTTATACGGTGGTACACATACATTATTTGCACATACGTTACCTAAATTCGGTATTGATGTTTCAATCGTAGACAGCAAAAACTTTGATGAAGTTAAAAATGCGATTAAAGAGAATACAAAAGCACTTTATATCGAAACAATCGGTAACCCTGAAGGTAATGTTGAAGATATCGAAAAATTAGCAGAAATTGCACATGAAGCGGGTATTCCATTAATTGTTGATAATACATTTGCTTCTCCATACTTAATCCAACCAATCAAATACGGTGCGAACATTGTGGTACATTCAGCGACTAAATTTATTGGTGGTCATGGTACTTCAATGGGTGGTGTTGTCGTTGATGGCGGTAACTTCGATTGGACACAAAACGATAAATTCCCAAGCTTAACAGAACCTGATCCATCTTATCATGATTTAGTGTTCACTGAAGCGTTCGGACCAGCTGCTTTAGCGTTCAAAGTCAGAACAACATTATTACGTGATACAGGTGCAGCACTTTCTCCATTTAATGCTTTCTTATTACTACAAGGTTTAGAAACATTATCATTACGTGTTGAACGTCATGTTGAAAACGCAGAAAAAGTTGCGAAATTCTTAGAAAACCATGACAAAGTTGAATGGGTTAAATATGCAGGCTTACCATCAAGCGAATGCTATGATTTAAAAGAAAAATATTTACCTAAAGGTGCAAGCTCTATTTTCACTTTCGGTGTCAAAGGCGGTTATGACGCAGGCATTAAATTTATCGAATCTTTAGAACTCTTCTCTTTACTTGCGAACGTCGGCGATGCGAAATCATTAGTGATTCATCCGGCTTCTACAACACACGCACAATTAAATGAAGAAGATCAATTGAAAGCAGGTATTACACCTGAAACAATCCGTGTGTCTATCGGTCTTGAACATATTGATGATATTATCGCTGACTTAGAAAAAGGATTAGACGCGATTTAAGATGTTGTTTATTGATAGCGTTCCGATTCTGCCTGTACTAAAAACAGAGCAAATCGAATTTAAAGAGAAGCGTATACCTGAAGGTTTGAATTTATTGATTGTTAATTTGATGCCGGTGAAACAAGATGCTGAAAGACAGTTGCTGAGACTGCTTGGCTTGACGAGCTACGCAATTAATGTTGACTTCATCTATCCGGTTACTCACAAATCGCAGTCTGCTTCTTATAATCATGCAGAACAGTATTATAAAACGTTTGAAGCTGTCAAACATCGCCATTACGATGGCATGATTATGACAGGGGCTCCTGTAGAACATCTTGATTTCTCTGAAGTCTATTACATCGAGGAATTAAGAAAGATTTTTGATTGGTCGAATACACATGTGAAACAACGTTTGTTTATTTGCTGGGGTGCGCAATTTGCTTTGAATTATCGCTACGGTATTCATAAGCGAATGTTTAAAAAGAAACTCACTGGAATTTATCGCTATCATATTTTACAAGCACATCCTGCGTTATCTGAAATACCAGAATACATTATTCCGCAATCTAGAGGTTCTTATATGGATCCAGGAGAAGTCATGGAAGAAGAAGACTTAAATGTGATTACGTATAGTCCCTATACGGGTATAGACTTTATCTCTAATCGCAATCAAACAGATTTATTTATCGGCGGTCATTTTGAATATGAGAATGATACGTTGTTAAATGAATTTAAACGTGATAGTGATAAGTCAAAAGAAACTGCAGTTAAACCTAAAAACTACTTCAGAGGAGATTCTCTAGACTTGTTGCCAGCCCATTGGATTTCTTATGCGCAACAATTATTCCAAAACTGGACGGATATGATGTATGCATCGCGTTGGTCAAATGCAGACCAAACAGCAGAATCAATTCTAAAACAAAATAAAGCATAGAAAAAATGCGCAAGTCTGTCATCAATCATTATGATGAGCTTGCGCATTTTTATATGATAATCAGCTTATGAGTCTTTTCGTTGTTGTTTGATGGCTTCACGTTGTGCTTGTTCTTCTTGATAACGTTCTGGATTCTTTTTATAGAAGTCTTGATGATATGTTTCTGCTTCATAAAATGTCGCAACAGGTAAAACCTTCGTCGCAACAGCTTTATCTTTGTTGATAGTTGATTTTAATGACTCGATATATTGTTCAGCGGTTTCTTGTTGGTCTTCATTAGTATAGAATATAGCTGTACGGTACTGTGAGCCTCGATCTTGATATTGACCTTCAGCGTCGGTAGGATCGATGACTGAAAAGAAAATCTCAAGTAATTTATTGTATGAAATTAAGGCAACGTCGTACTCTATTTTAACGGTTTCTAAATGACCGGTTTGACCTGTTTTAACTTGTTCATACGTGGGATGATCAACAGTGCCTCCCATGTAGCCGGATGTAACTTTTTCAACACCATCAAAGGTATCGAAAGGTTTAGTCATGCACCAAAAGCATCCCCCGGCAAAATAAGCTGTATTGATATTCATTCAATCTATCCTTTCTTTTTATGGGACCTTAGTACCATTTGCTTAGAAAATACTTGATTTTTAAAAGAAAATTATATAACTTTAGTATGTATTAATTATATTACATAGGCTGTTAATTTTGAAGTATAAGGTTGGTTAAAATGACAAATGAAACGAATAATGACAATTATAAACGAAGCAGTGGCGAACAACCGCTTCCGAAACGCACCAAGAAACGCATGCGCAAACTTCCGTTTGTGATTTTAGGTATCTTAATTGTATTTATTATTATGGTTGTATATGCGGTGTCTGGGTATAGAAGCGGTATTAATTATGCGAAAAAACATAATTCAAATATGAAAGTAGAGAAGTTTAACGGTCCTGTTAAAAACGACGGTAAGATTTCTATTTTACTCTTAGGGGCAGACAAATCAGATGGCGGTAAATCTAGAACAGACTCTATCATGGTAGCACAATATGACTATATTCATAAAAAAATGAAAGTGGTCTCTGTGATGCGTGATACATACGCAAAAATTCCAGGTTATAGAGACTATAAAATTAATGCAGCCTATTCATTAGGCGGTGCTGAGCTTTTAAGAAAAGCTTTGGTTGAAAACTATGGTATTAACCCTGAATACTATGCGGTCGTGGATTTCGAAGGTTTCGAGAAAATGGTCGATGAGTTAGCTCCTGATGGTGTTCCGATTGATGTAGAGAAAGATATGTCAGAATTAATTGGTGTCTCACTGAAAAAAGGGCATCATAATTTAAATGGTAAAGAGTTATTAGGTTATGCACGTTTTCGTCATGACCCTGAAGGTGACTTTGGTCGTGTCAGACGACAACAACAAGTGATTCAAGCGTTAAAACAAGAAATGACAAAACCAGGTGCGATTTTCAAATTACCTAAAGTCGCAGGTATTTTACGTGGTTATCTGAATACAGATATTCCAGACTCTGCGTTAATTCAAACGGGTATGAACTTCGGTATCCGCGGTGATAAAGACGTGAAGACATTAACGGTTCCGATGAAAGGGACTTATCAAGATATTCAAACACCTGAAAGCGGCAGTGCGTTAGAAGTAGATAAGCCTGCGAATAAAAAGGCAATTGAAGAATTTTTAAATGACAACAGCAATGATAACAGCAACAAGAAAAAAGAAGGACAAAATTAACAGCGCAGTACTTTGGTTCATATTGATGGAATATATGGATTGAGTAGAAAGCAGTCGGCATATAGATGTCGGCTGTTTTTTACGTTTAAAGTGGTGTGGGTAGTCTGTATATGTGTGTAGAGTGGATAGAGATGTGAAATGAAGGAAGTTAAGGTGAAGGAGAGGTAAGTAGTAAAGAGGATAGAAATAGATGAGAGGTAAAGGTGAAAGAGGAGATAGAGAGGTAAAATAAGAAAGGTGAGAAGCGGTTAGTGTTAATGATTAACTGCTGCTCACCTTTTTTATTATTGGTCTGATTTTCTAACGCCGCCGACACCGTAATGTGTTGGTTTCATTTCTTCTAATACTACACTGATAGCGTTGCGATCAGCATTTGTAGTTTTTTCTACAGCATCTGTTACTTCTTTCACTAATGCTTTTAATTGTTCGTCTGTACGACCTTCGATTAATTTAATGTTTACTAATGGCATGAGAACGCCTCCCTTGTTTGATGTAAGTTTATTATACCACTAATGTATCGAAGAGATTAGGAATATAATAATTTTTAAAACAGAACATTTGTTCTCTTTAGTATTGAATAAGAACAAATGTTCGTATATACTAAAAGTATCAGAAGCGGGGGTGTTACAATGTATGATTACCATTTATTAGAGGATAGAGATATTTTATGTATTGACCAAAAAAGCTTCTTTGCGAGTGTATCGTGTATCTCAAAAGGTTTAGATCCTTTAAAGACAAAGCTTGCGGTGGTCGCTGATACAAAACGACAAGGTTCTGTTGTATTAGCAGCAACACCGCCATTAAAAGCCATCGGTATAACCACAGGTTCAAGATTGTTTGAAATTCCGCACCGCAATGATATTTATATTATTAATCCCAGTATGCGTAAATATCTGGACGTTTCGATTATGATTTCTAAAATTGCTTTGCAGTATGTACCACCTGAAGATTTGCATCAGTATAGTATTGATGAATTTTTTATGGATGTGACAGACAGTTATCATCGCTTCAGTAGTACCGTCCATTCATTTTGTATCAAATTGATGAAAGAAATTTATGAACAGACACAGATATACTGTACAATCGGTATCGGTTCAAATATGTTGCTGAGTAAACTTGCGATGGATATTGAAGCAAAACATAATGATAATCGCATTGCGGAATGGCGCTATCAAAATGTGCCAGAGAAGTTATGGAATATCCAACCGTTGCATAAGTTTTGGGGGATCAATACACGTACCGAAAAGAAATTGAATAAGCGTGGGATATTTACGATTGGTGATTTAGCACATTATCCTTATCAATACTTAAAACGAGATTTTGGAATTAAAGGGATTGATTTACATCTGCATGCACATGGGATTGATCAAAGTAAAATACGGGAGAAACATAAAATTACCAATCCATCGATTTGTAAGAGTCAGATATTAATGCACGACTATACGTATGAAGATGCGAAAGTCGTCATGCAAGAGTTAATTGAAGATGTAGCAATGCGCGTTAGATTACGTAAAATGCGTGCACGTACTATTCATTTTTCTTTTGGTTATAAAGATGGTGGAGGCGTGCATAAACAGTTCACATTAGACGAACCGACAAATTTGGAAAAAGAGATTTGGAAAGGCGTAGAAAAGTGGGCAAATCAATTATGCGAAAAAGAGCTGCTTTATCGCACGCTCAGTGTTTCATTAACACAATTTGTGCCTGAAGGTATCCAACAATTAAATCTGTTTGTAGATGAGTATGAAAGAAAACGAAGTGAAGCTTTAGCGAAAGCAATTGATCAACTACAAGAAAAATATGGTAAAGGTATTGTTTCAAAAGCCATATCTTATACAGATGCTGGTACGAAATACGGACGCTTAGGTCTTATGGCAGGCCATAAAATGTAAAGAAAGCTCCCTATAAAGCTTGATGTATGCTTTGAAGGGAGCTTTTAATGATTTATAGACTGTAAGTATCGAATTCATTTAAGGCTTTAATGCCATGTTCACGATCTTCAGGTGTTTTGAAACTGATGCGTAATGCACCATAGATATCTTCTCTGACTTCCACAATATTAATGTTACTTATAGAAATATTATGTAAACTTAGTATAGATGTTACTTTGCTGATCATACCAGGTTCGTCAGGGATGTCGACGTATAATTCGTAAGAACTAGACACAGCACCTGGTTTTTTCGCTGGTAACTGATTACGGTACTCACGTGCTTGCTCGAAAAATTGATAAATACCTTCGTTATCGTCATTTTTGATTTGTGAAGCGAGTAGGGCGAGTTGTGTTTGCCATTCTTCGATACCAGATAAGATATATGCTTTATTCTCATGCATAATATCGCTCCACATTTCAGGACTGCTGCTGGCAATACGTGTGATATCTCGGAAACCACCAGCTGCTAACTGTTTAATTAACGGGGAATCTTGATCATGATTTAAACTTAAATTGACTAAAGATGCTGCAGCGATATGAGGAATATGACTGACAATACTCGTCACAAAATCATGTTCTTCAGGTGATGTAGCAATGACTTTTGCGCGTGTGGCTTGGAGTAACTGTTTAATTTCTTCTGAAGCTGCATCGTTGTCTTTTTCTGAATGCACCAGCATGTAGTAAGCATTTTCGAATAAATTCTTTTTAGCGTTTAAGATGCCTGATTTGTGGCTGCCGGCCATTGGATGTCCTCCGATCAAGTGAATGTTCTCTGCTAGTAATTGTTTTTCAAAGGCTTGAATTGTCCCTTTAGTGCTTCCAGTATCTGTAATGATCAACCCAGGTTTTGTAGACAAATTTGTAAGAGTCTTTAGATATTGAACGGTTTGTTGGACAGGTGTTGCATAAATGATAATGTCTGCTTTTGCTACTGCTGCTTCATAATCTAATACTTTTTCATCAATAATCCCAATAGATAGGGCTTTATCAAGTTGACTTGGATTAGAATCATAGGCGATGATATTGACATCATCATGAAAGTACTTGAAATTGGTAGCTAAACTGCCTCCGATTAAACCTAAACCAACAAATAAAATATTTTTAGTCAAAAGACTCACCTCTGTCTAAATTTTCAGAATAGCGATATTATAGTGTATATTTTCAAATGGTGCAAGGTCTTTCACTTATCTATTTCAATTTCTATTTGGAAAATTAATCGGTACAATAAGAGTAAGGAGGGGTCTTTTATGTCAAAAAATATTTTTGAAACTATTAAAACATTAACCGAAATTCCAAGCCCATCAGGTGATGCTTATCAAGCTATAGAGTATGTGCAATCTTTTGCGGAGGATTTAGGGTATCCGACTTATGTGACAAATAAAGGTGCATTGATGATTACAGTTAAAGGTGAAAATGATGTAGATCATCGTTGTATTACTGCACATGTAGATACTTTAGGCGCAATGGTCAAAGAAATTAAAGAAGATGGTCGCTTAGGTATTGAGTTGATTGGCGGTTATGCGTTCAACGCAATTGAAGGTGAATACTGTACGATTCATACAGATTCAGGTAAAAACTATACAGGCACGATTTGTTTACATGAAACTTCAGTTCATGTTTATAAAGACAACCATAATATTCCACGAGATAAAGAACATATGGAAATCAGAATTGATGCGGTAACACATGATGAAGAAGATACACGCCAATTAGGTATTGAAGTAGGGGACTTTGTAAGTTTAGATCCTAGAACAATCATTACAGAGAATGATTTTATTAAATCTCGTCATTTAGATGACAAGGCAAGTGTTGCGATGATTATGGATTTCTTAGAAGACTATAGCAACAATGATAAAACATTGCCTTATACGACACACTTCTTTATTTCAAATAATGAAGAAATCGGTTATGGTGCGAATGCGTCAATTCCAGGTAAAGTGAATGAATACATTGCATTTGATATGGGTGCGTTAGGTGATGGTCAAATGTCAGACGAATATACAGTGTCGATTTGTGCTAAAGATGCATCAGGACCATATCATAAAAAATTACGCCAACATCTTACACAATTGGCGAAAGAAAATAATATTCCATACAAAGTTGATATTTATCCTTACTATGGCTCAGACGCTTCAGCTGCGTTACGCGCAGGAGCAGATATAAAACACGGTTTATTTGGTGCGGGTATCGAATCTTCACATGCGTTAGAGCGTACGCATCTTGATTCAATCAAAGCGACACAACGTTTACTTAAAGTCTATCTTTATTCAGAAATGGTTGAAGATTAATTCGAAATAGTTAGAATTTTTGAATTTATGTGTTGACAACCCAAAAAAGAGCGTGTATTATTCAAAGTACATTGCAAACGACGTTAGAAGTAAACGTAGCTTATATGATTTGTAGCACACAGAAAACTGATGGTTGATGTAAATCAGTACGACATATAATGTGAATTGGGCTTTTAATGTGCAAGATCAACAATTTAAATAGTGAATAAGAACATGAAAATGTTGAACTAAGGTGGCACCACGGTAACGCGTCCTTATCGGAAGAGCGTTATTGTGGTGTTTTTATATTGAGTTAAAAAGAAAAAGAGAAATACAGTGAAGAGATAAAATGAAGTAGTTAAGCAGTTAGAGTAAATTCAGAAAGTTAGTGGTTGATGCAAACTAACCTCGCTGCCTAATGAATTGGGTTTTGTTGGAAGCTGACAATTCAATCAAGTATGAGTGGGTCATCAAACTGATGGCTAATAAAGGTGGTACCGCGCCAAAAGCGTCCTTGTTACAACAAACAAGGACGCTTTTTATTATGGGAGGAGAATTAACATAATGGATGTAGTATACAAGAGATTAAATGCTGATATTACCCCTGAAGCATTAGCACAATTAGCAGAGCGAAAAATTATTTTAGAAAGTGCAAGTCAAAATAAAACTAAAGGTCGTTATTCAGTCGTTGCCTTTGATATATACGGTGAGGTGATATTGACTGAAGATGAACTTACAATAAAAACACCAGAACAAACAATCACAGAGACGAAACAACCTTATCAAAGACTTAAAGAATATGTTCAAAGTTATTACGCAGAGATTGAAGAGGACTTATTAAAAGATCTACCATTTATTTCAGGATTTATCGGCTCATGTAGTTTTGATTTAGTCAGACATGAATTTCCAGTACTAAAGAAAAGACAAGTAGCTGATAAACCAAATCAAACTGATGTTCATTTATATATGATTGAAAATGTATATGTATTTGATCATTATAAAGAATACTTGTATGTGATATCTACAAACTTATTCTCAAATGAACCGCCTGAGGCCATTGAAAAAAGAGTAAACCAACAAATAGATGCTTTACAAAATGTTAAATTGTATCAGCCGGATACTTCTTTTGTGCCAAGTCAAAAAGATATTATTCCGAATATTCGGGATAATCAATTTATTCAAAATATTTCGAAATTTAAACAGTTAATTACTGAGGGAGATATGTTCCAAGTTGTCCCTTCAAGAATTTATCGTTATAAACATGAGTTCGGCGATAAATTACATGACTTATCTTATCAACTGTATCGTAAGTTGAAACGTCAAAATCCAAGTCCATATATGTATTACTTAAATATCGATGAACCGATTATCGTCGGAAGTTCACCTGAAAGTTTCGTCAAAGTTAAAGGTAATGAAGTTGTTACTAATCCAATTGCCGGAACAATCAAAAGGGGACAAACACCTGAAGAAGACGAAGCTAATGCACAGCAATTGTTAAGTGATGAAAAAGAGTTAAGTGAACATCGTATGTTAGTAGATTTAGGAAGAAATGATATTCATCGTGTCAGTAAGACAGGCACATCTAAAATTGAACGCTTAATGGAAATTGAAAAATATGAACATGTGATGCATATCGTTAGTGTCGTAACTGGGCAGCTAAATGAAAAAATGTCACCTATGGACATTATCGCAAGCTTATTACCAACAGGCACGGTATCGGGTGCACCAAAACTCAGAGCAATTGAACGTATCTATGAAGCACATCCGTATAAACGTGGCGTTTACAGCGGTGGTGTCGGTTATATCAACTGCAATCACGATTTAGATTTCGCTTTAGCGATTCGTACGATGTTAATTGATGAGACGTATGTAGATGTAGAGGCAGGATGTGGTGTTGTATATGATTCAATACCTGAAAAAGAATTAGAAGAAACGAAACTTAAAGCGAAAAGCTTATTGGAGGTTACACCATGATATTAATCGTAGATAATTATGACTCATTTACTTATAACTTAGTGAATATCGTAGCAGCTTACACAGATGTCGTGGTGAAATACCCTGATGATCCGACAGTCTTTGACTTACAGCCAGATGCGCTGATTATTTCACCGGGACCTGGTCATCCTGAAGATACAGACGACTTAAATCGTATTATTAAACACTTTGAAGACTTGCCGATTTTAGGTATCTGCTTAGGTGCACAGGCTTTGACATGTTACTACAAAGGACATGTTATCCAAGGTGCCAGTGTCTTACATGGCAAGATTGATACGATGCACCAATTAAAACCGACAGTCTTATACGAAGGGTTGCCTGAAGCATTTAAAATCATGCGTTACCATTCGCTCATCAGCGATCCAGAAACATTCCCAGAATCATTAGTTATTACAGGAGAAACAACGGATTGTATTCAATCTTTCGAACATCAAGATAAACCACATTATGGTATCCAGTATCATCCAGAATCTTTTGCGACTGAACATGGAACTGAGATTATTCATAACTTTATTAAACTCGTTGAGAAAGGGGCTAGCAGCCATGACACTTATTCAAAAAATCCAAACACAACCGAACTTAACGCAACAAGACATTAATACATTTATCCAAACGTTAATAAACCCGGATATTGATAATGAAACAAAAGCAGAATTGTTACGTGATTATACTGCTCGCCCATTAAATCAAACAGAAGTCACTTATTTAGTAGCAGCAATGATTCAAACGATGTATCCTGTACAACCGGTTTACCCTGGTGCTATGTGTGTATGTGGTACAGGTGGCGATAAATCAAATAGCTTCAATATTTCAACAACCGCTTCTTTCATCGTCGCTGCAGCAGGTGTCAACGTACTAAAACACGGCAACCGCAGTATCACATCCGCTTCAGGCAGCAGTGACTTACTCAATAAAATGGGAATCGCTAGTTCGCAAGTCGCTGATGTTGAAACAAGAATGCAAGAAACAGGTTTAGCCTTTTTAAATGCGACAGACACGTATCCGGTCATGAAATATATCCAACCGATTCGCAAAATGTTAGAAGGTCCAACCATCTTTAACATCTTAGGACCTATGATTCATCCATACAAATTAGAGTATCAAGTCGTAGGGGTTTACAATCCAGCGTTTGTGAAACCAATGGCTGAAACACTCTATGACTTAGGTCGAAAACGTGCCATCGTGTTACACGGCGCAAACGGAATGGACGAAGCGACATTGTCTGGAGAAAACATTATTTATGAAGTGAACCAAGAAACAGGTATTACGTCTTATCATTTAAATGCTGAAGATGTGGGCTTAACACCAGCAAGTAATGAAACATTAAAAGGCGGCACACCTGCAGAAAACTTAGAAATTACCTTAAATATTTTAACTGGCAAAGATCATTCAAGTAAACGTGATGTCGTGGTATTAAATGCTGGTATCGCATTATATGTTGCGGAAAAAGCAGATTCGATTCAAGAAGGTGTGACATTAGCACAACAATTAATCGATGAAGGTAAAGCTTTTGCTCAATATAAAAAAACAGGAGGGCAAGTGTATGACTATATTGGATGACATTGTTGAATATAAGAAATCGTTATTAGAAGAAGGGTACTATGATCGTTTATTACGTACACTTCCAGTAACCAATGTTAAATATAAAAAGAAATTAAGTGAACGTTTAAAAGAACGCAGTCATTTATCAGTCATCGCAGAAATCAAATCTAAAAGTCCTTCAGTTAAGAAATTACCTGATCGAGATTTGACACAACAAGTTAAAGATTATGAAGCCTACGGTGCACAAGCAATTTCTATTCTGACTGATGAATATTATTTCGGCGGCAGTTATGAACGCTTAAATAAACTTACACAAGAAACGACATTACCTGTATTATGTAAAGACTTTATGATAGAACCGATTCAAATTGATGTGGCATATCGTGCAGGTGCATCCATCATTTTACTCATCGTCAATATTTTAGATGATCAACAAATGCATGAACTTTATCAATATGCGAAGTCTTTAGATTTAGATGTGTTAGTAGAAGTACACAGTAAGCAAGAATTAGTGAGAGCTTATCAACTTGCGCCAGATATTATTGGTGTAAACAACCGTGATTTAACACGTTTTGTGACGAATGTCGAACATACTAATGAAATACTAGAGAATAAAAAAGATGGTTATTATTATATTTCAGAAAGTGGCATTCATATACAAGAAGACGTCGAAAAAATTGTGGGTTCAGGTATAGATGGCATCTTAGTTGGTGAATCACTTATGAAGTGTGATGATTTATCCCAATTCTTACCAAGCTTACAGTTAAAAAAGGAGCAGTAAGATGTTCTTAAAATATTGCGGGTTTCAATCAGTAGACGATGTTACACGAGCCATAGAGAATGATATAGATGCGATAGGCTTTATCCACTATCCCAAAAGTAAACGTCATCAAAGTATAGAAGACATTGCACAATTAACAAAACTTGTACCTGAAAAGATTCATAAAGTAGTAGTGGTCGTTAATCCAACAAAGGAAATTGTTGCAAAACTTATAGAAGAAACAAATATTGATACGATTCAATTTCACGGACATGAAGATGTTGCACTCTTACGATGGTGCAACTCACAATATCCTGACATTCAAATATACAAAGCACTTCCAGCAAGTTCTGAACTAGTTGAAGCCATTGAAACTTATCGAAACGAAGTAGATTTATTTATTATCGATACACCTTCCATCCATTATGGCGGCACTGGTCAATCATTTGATTGGCAATTACTGAAACAACTCTCAGATGTTCCGTATTTAGTGGCAGGCGGTATGGATTTAGAGAAGATTCAACAATTCGAACAACTCGATATTCAAACAACAGGATTCGACATCGCAAGTGGCATTGAAGTAGAAGGTCGAAAAGATCCACAAGCAATGAAACAAATTTCAAATTATATTAAGGAGAGAGATAAAAATGACGAACGAAACAACACAACCCATTCAAACTGAAGTAGATGAACTTGGATTCTTTGGTAATTATGGCGGACGCTATGTCCCAGAAACATTAATGCCAGCGATTCAAGAATTAAGACAGGCTTATGATGAAGCTAAAAATGATCCCGAATTCCAACAAGAATTAGATTACTATTTAAAAGATTATGTAGGACGTGAAACACCTTTAACTTATGCGAAATCCTATACAGAAGAGTTAGGCGGCGCAAAAATTTATTTAAAACGCGAAGATTTAAATCATACTGGTGCTCATAAAATTAATAACGCCTTAGGACAAGCTTTGTTAGCAAAACGTATGGGCAAACGTAAATTAGTTGCTGAAACAGGTGCAGGCCAACATGGTGTAGCCAGTGCAACCGTGGCAGCACTCTTTGATATGGAACTTGTGGTTTTCATGGGTGAAGAAGATATCCAACGTCAAGCATTGAACGTATTCAGAATGGAATTATTAGGTGCCAAAGTAGTGTCTGTGACAGATGGTCAAGGTACATTATCGGATGCGGTGAACAAGGCGTTACAATATTGGGTCAGCCACGTTGACGATACACACTATTTATTAGGTTCAGCATTAGGACCAGATCCGTTCCCAACAATGGTTCGTGATTTCCAAAGTGTCATCGGCAATGAAATTAAATCACAAATTTTAGAAAAAGAAGGTCGTTTACCTGACGCAGTAGTTGCATGTGTAGGCGGCGGTTCTAACTCAATTGGTACGTTCTATCCTTTTGTACAAGATAAAGACGTAAAATTGTATGGTGTAGAAGCTGCAGGTGAAGGTGAAGACACAGAAAAACATGCTTTAGCAATCGGTAAAGGCTCTGTTGGTGTCTTACATGGTACGAAAATGTATCTATTACAAGATGACAACGGTCAAATCGGTTTAGCACACTCTATTTCAGCGGGTCTAGATTATCCAGGTATTGGACCTGAGCATAGTTACTACCATGATATTGGTCGTGCGGAATACCCAAGTGCATCAGATGAAGAAGCGATGGAAGCTTTAATTAGATTTACGAAAGCAGAAGGCATTATTCCAGCAATTGAAAGTGCACATGCCTTAAGTTACGTAGAAAAATTAGCACCGACAATGGGCAAAGATGAAATTATTGTTGTTACTGTTTCAGGTCGAGGAGATAAAGACATGGATACAATTCGTAAATATACACAAGAACGAGGTGAAGGTCATGAGTAAACTATTTATTCCTTATATTATGGGTAACAAAAAATTCATTGATAATTTAAAAGTCTTACAAGAAGAAGGGGCAGATATTGTTGAAATCGGCCTACCATTTTCAGATCCTGTCGCAGATGGTCCAACAATTATGGATGCAGGCAGTAAGGCAATTAAAGAAGGTATGAGTGCACGCGTGATTTTAGATGAGCTTAAAGCACATAAAGATGAATTACAAGGGTCTAAATATGTCTTAATGACTTACTATAATGTGATATTACATTATGGAGAAGCAGCATTTCTAGAAGACTGTGAGGCAGCAGGTGTATACGGTTTAATTATTCCGGATTTACCATTTGAACTTGCAGAACAACTCAAAGCACGTTTCCCTGATCGCAAAGTCAATATCATCTCATTAATTGCTATGACCGCTTCAAACGAACGTATTGAACACATCGCAGCACATGCTGAAGGATTCATCTATACTGTAACAATGAATGCGACAACTGGAGATAATGGAGCGTTCCACCCAGAATTACAACAAAAAATTGCATTCATTCAAGAAAAAGCAAATGTACCTGTTGTAGCAGGATTCGGTATCAGAACACCAGAACAAGTCGCAGAAGTGACACGTTTCGCTGATGGTGCAGTCATTGGCAGTGAAATCGTCAAACGTTTCGCAAATGACGAAGAAGCAAAAACAAGAGGTTACTTACAAAGTATTCGTAAAGCATTAGATGAAAATAAAACAACTGCACAATCATAAAATGTTTTTTTAAATCAGGGTCTGTCTCAGACTCTGATTTTCGCTTTATATATAGTGGTTTTGATAACGGTTTGACACGTGTGCGTGTTATGATAGATAAGCAAGGTTATTACACAAAGTACTTACTTAAAGGCGAACCAGAATAGTTGTAAGAAGTTGAATTCTTGCTTAACATACATAATAAAACAACAGAAATGAAAGGTTTCAATTTTAGTTTTCCTTTTGGGTATTGTATAATAATGAAGATTGAAAATTGATACCAATAAGAAATTAAAAGATAGAGAATACGAATTAGGAGTTATTGAAATTATGAAGTTTACCAATTTAACTACAGCTGAATTTGGAGATTTTACAGATAAAATGCCGTATAGCCATTTTACACAAATGGTAGGCAACTATGAGTTGAAAGTTGCAGAAGGTACAGAAACACATCTTGTCGGGGTGAAAGACAAAGATGACAATGTCATTGCAGCATGTTTACTTACAGCTGTGCCAGTAATGAAATTCTTTAAATATTTCTATTCAAACCGTGGGCCGGTCATTGATTATGATAATAAAGAATTAGTCCATTACTTCTTTAGAGAATTAAAGGCATATGTTAAACAATACAATGCATTATACTTAAGAGTAGATCCATATTTACCATATCAATACCGTAACCATGATGGTGAGATTACAGGAAATGCAGGTCATGATTGGATATTTGATAAAATGGAACAACTGGGTTATATCCATCAAGGCTTTACAACTGGCTTTGATCCGATTATTCAAATTCGTTTCCATTCTGTATTAGATTTAAAAGATAAAACACCACAAGATGTTTTAAAAGGTATGGATAGTCTACGTAAACGTAATACGAAAAAAGTAAAACGTAATGGTGTAAAAGTCCGCTTCTTAGGTGAAGATGAAATGCATATTTTCCGTAAATTTATGGAAGATACTGCAGAAGCGAAAGACTTTGATGATCGTGAAGACGACTTCTATTATCACAGACTAAAACACTATAAAGATCGTGTCTTAGTACCGATGGCTTACATTGATTTTGAAGAGTATATTAATGAATTGAACGCTGAACAAAAGAATTTAGAAAAAGAAATCAATAAAGCTGAGAAAGACTTGAATAAGAATCCTGAGAACCAAAAAGCTGCACGCAAAAAAGAAAACCTTGAACAACAATTAGAAGCACATCATCAAAAAGTTGCTGAAGCGCGCGACTTACAACAAAAACATGGTAATGAACTACCGATTTCAGCTGGATTCTTTATTATTAATCCATTTGAAGTTGTTTATTATGCAGGTGGTACTGCGAATGAATACCGTCACTTTGCGGGAAGTTATGCAGTGCAATGGGAAATGATCAACTATGCGATTAACCATGGTATCGATCGTTATAACTTCTATGGTATCAGCGGTCACTTTACTGAAGACGCTGAGGATGCAGGCGTTGTGAAGTTCAAAAAAGGATTTAACGCAGATGTAATTGAATATGTTGGAGACTTTATTGCACCGATTAATAAGCCGATGTATAAACTTTATACGACGCTTAAGAAAATCAAAGATAGATAAACATAAGGTAGAAGGGAAATAAAGAAATGAAATTTACAGAGTTGACAGTTAAAGAATATGACAATTTTGTGCAGAATCCATCGCTAGAAAGCCATTATTTTCAAACGAAAGAAAATATCGGCACAAGAGAAGCAGACGGTTTTGAAGTTGTATTATTAGGGATTAAAGACATCGACAACCGTGTGATTGCAGCAAGTTTATTCTCTAAAATTCCTACAATGGGAAGTTATGTTTATTATTCAAACCGTGGTCCGGTCATGGACTATAGCGATTTAGGTCTTGTAGAGTTTTATTTACGTGAGTTAGAGAAATACTTACGTCAGCATAATTGCTTATATGTGAAATTAGATCCATATTGGATTTACCAAATTTATGATAAAGACGTAAACCCATTCCCAAGTCGTGAACAAAATGATGCACTTGTGAACTTATTTAAATCACACGGTTATCATCACCATGGCTTCACAACAAAATACGACACTTCAAGCCAAGTGCGTTGGATGGGTGTCTTAGATCTTAAAGACGAAACACCAGCCTCTCTTAAAAAACAATTTGATAGCCAACGTAAACGTAATATCAATAAGTCAATTAATTATGGGGTAAAAGTTCGTTTCTTAGGTGAAGACGAACTAGATAAATTCTTCAAGTTATACCGTGAAACTGAAGAACGTGCTGGTTTCGTTTCAAAAACAGATGAGTACTTCAAAAACTTCATTGAGCACTATGGTGATAAAGTATTAATCCCATTAGCTTATATTGATTTAGATGAGTACATCACATCGCTACAAGAGTCATTAAATGATAAAGAAGGCCGTCGTGATCAAATGATGGCGAAAGAAAATAAATCTGATAAACAATTGAAGAAAATCTCAGAGTTGGATAAACAAATTGAACATGACCAAAAAGAATTGCTGAAAGCGAGCGAATTGCGTCAAACAGATGGTTCAATTCTAGATTTAGCTGCAGGCGTTTATTTCGCAAATGCCTATGAAGTGAACTACTTCTCTGGTGGTTCTTCAGAGAAATATAATCAATACATGGGACCTTATATGATGCATTGGTTCATGATTAACTATTGCTTCGAACATGGTTATGATCGTTATAATTTCTATGGTTTATCAGGTGATTTCACTGAAGATAGTGAAGACTACGGTGTGTACCGCTTCAAACGTGGCTTCAATGTACAAATTGAAGAATTAATCGGAGATTTCTATAAACCAATTCAAAAAGTGAAATATTGGATTTTCAATACGTTGAATAACATCCGTCAAAAAGTAAAAAAATAAATGCTTTTAAGAAGCAACCTAACATAATAAAAAACGTGCTTTCCTCATCAAATTTTGAAGAAAGCACGTTTTTTGTGATTTAATTAGTGCGCAAATGCGTCAAAGACATAGTTTAAACCGATTAAAAGGAAAGTGAAACCAACAAAGAAAGCGATTAAAAATGCACCTATTAATGGATTGAACAATAAAATGATACCTGCGATAATACCAATGATATTAACGAGTAATGAGAAAAAGTGATATACCTTATTTGTACGCTCTACTGGTGTCACAGTAAAGACACCTAATGCAGATGAAAAGATAAACCAAAATGCAAGCATATAAATAATTGCGACTTGACCTACATTAGTAAAAACAATAAATAAAATACCGAAAATAATATTAAGAATACCAAGTATCATTAACCAGCCGCTAGCAATACCTACAAAAGCTTTTGTTAAACGTCTGAAGAATAATTCAGCAATACCATTAAATATGAAGAAAATCCCGAATAACCAAGTGATGACTGTTAAGTTTTCGACAGGGAAGCTCACGCTTAAAATTCCAATCAATGCGAATAATAAACCGATGATTAAACTTGACCATCTAATGTGATTAGTAGACAATTTTAACACCTCTTTCATGAATTATATACATTAGTATATACCCTTTAACGAAAAATTACATGTTAAAAAATTCATAAATAGTTAAAATAAGATGATAATCAACAAAAGAAGTAAATTGTATAATTAAATGGTATTTAAAGTGAAGTTAAATAGGATATTCTTTGCTTAAAAAGGTAAGAAAGTTCTCGTATGTGCACAAAAACATAAAGAAAGAGAGGAGTTATAAATAAGTAATACCAGGGGATTAAGTGACTTAAAATAAGCCTCAAAATAAAAAAACGTTATATAAAGTAAGTCAATACACCAAGAACTATTAGGTTCATGCTGAGCATAGTTGTAATTAACCATTTGAACTGAGTATTTGAGCTTTTTTGGAAATCGTCAAACTTTGTATCAAGTTTAACAATTCTACCATCTAATAACTAATGCATTAAATTTATCATCAATTTTTTGATCCAGCGTGTTAAAACATTCATCGATTTTAGCATCAAGTGATTAATGTATACAGTTATTTAGCGGTAAATAGCTAAAAATTAAGAGGTTTAGTTGTTTGGAAAGCTAAATGACTGTAAAAGATAGAATTAAATATATTTATGTTATGTAAACTAATTAGTGTTATTGTATTTAAAATATTGCATATAAGGATTGATTGAGTATGTTTAGATATTGGTGTTTAAGCATTATAAATGCAGTTATTAGAAAATTTGAATGCTGAGAGAGCCTCTGTATTGCATCGAGAATTAATATTACGGATAATCATACAGATGACGCAAAGTAGTTATAATTAAAATGGTATGATTAACGATGTTTAAACTGGATTGATTTAAGTAATGTCAAAGATGGATATTGTGAACATAAATAAGGTATTTATCATAAAATAAGATGCTGAGAGACGCTCTGAGCTGCAATGAGAATTAGATATGATGGATAAATACCAATGGCGTTACATAATAGCAATTAGAAATGACTAAGCTGATTTATAATAATGAGATATGTGATTTGAACTTAGATTTGTAGTTTGAATAAATTAATATGAAGATCCACGGTAATTAAGATAAGTCAGTTCAGCTTAAAATGAATTATAGATTTGTTAGTTAATGACTGTATGCAGAAAATAATATAAGTTAGCAAAACTGAATATATGGTAAATATGACCATAAAAGCGAGGTAGCTGTATGTAACTATTCTTTTTGTTCTTTTAGTTTACATAATATATATTATAGGAAGTTATGTATTGAGCAGAAGAAGTGGTTTTACCTATACTCTATTGTGTATGTATTGATACTTTTGTTGTTATGTTTATGTTGCTTGGTCATGATTTGTAACTTGTGTTTGAGTCTTTGTTTGCTTTAGTTTGAACTTCCTCAAATTCTAATCCAAAAAAGCTGTTTTTACGTATTTTAATTTAGGTAAATTCGTACATATAGCAAGTTATGGATTTAAGTATGTAAAAACTTTGATTAAGGATTGGTCATTAGTTGAATCAGCTGATCTGTCTCTAGTTTACATAATCTAAGATATTACATAAATAGTATCCAGATACCTTTTTGTACCTGGATACTATATGAGTAATTTAATTTTCGTTATAAGCAGCTATGAGTTCTTTAGTATATGGATGCCGTGATTCATCAAATAATTGTTCAGTTCTAAAATCATCTACAATTTGACCGTTTTGAATGACAATCATTCGTTCAACAATTTGATTTAACATTGCTATATCATGAGAAATAATGATCATTGTTGTTTGTTGTTGGTTATGGATGGCTTTAAGCTTTTCGACTAATTTTTGTTCAGCAACAACATCTAAACTTGATGTGATTTCATCGCAAATTAAAACATCAGGCTGCAACATAACCGTTCTTAATACATTAAATCGTTGTAATTGCCCCCCACTGACTTGATCTGGATAACGCGTTAAGAGTTGGCTATCTAAGTCTAATTGTGACATTAAAGGTAATACAACTTGGTCAAATGAGTGTTCAGCATTCGCATAGTATTTTAAAGGTTCTTTTAGTGATGCTTTAATCGTTAACTTTGGATTAAAACTCTGTGTCGCTTGTTGAAAAATTGGTAAGATACGAGGCGAATTAATATCTATTGTGCCTTGAACAGGCGTTAATTCACCTAGAATCAAGTTCATTAATGTCGTTTTACCAGAGCCTGATTCACCGATAATCCCTACTAATTCGCCCTTTTGAATATTGAGATTAATGTTATGAAGAATATCTGCTTTGTCATACGCAAAACTGAGATGTTTAATTTTAATCATGCGTATCTTCCTTTCGTATTAAGCGACTTCTCGCATTTAACAAGTGCTTTGTATATCCAGCAATATTACCTTCTTTAAATTGCGATATAGGTCCACTTTCAATGATGGTTCCATCTTTAATAACATTAATTTCATCCGCATATTGAATCACATGTGTTAAGTTATGTGTGATTAACAGTAAAGTTGTATTGTGAGCTTCAGCTAAGTGCTTAATCAGCTTCATAATACGTTGGCCATTTAATACATCTAACGATGCGACAGGTTCATCCGCAATAATTAAATCAGGTTCTAACATTAAAACACTCGCAATATACAATCGTTCTAACTGTCCACCTGATAACATGAAACGATATTTAGATAAAATATTATTGCTGTCTAAATTCACCCAATTCAAGGCGTGTTCAATATGTTCTAATGCTTCTTGTTTAGAAACAGCATAATGCGTACGATATATGGCACTTAATTGTTTGCCAAGACGGGTGTGATTATTAAAACTATGCGCATAATCTTGTGAGATATACCCAATTTGTTTACCTAATAATGGTTTAATAGATTGAATGGGTTGGTTCTCAAAATAGAATTGATCATAAGATACTTTTAATTCTCTAGGCGTTTGACCGATTAATGCACTTGCGGTTAAGCTTTTGCCTGAACCACTTTCACCGATTAATACATTCACTTTACCTTCTATAATAGACAAGTTTAAATGCTGTATTAAGGGACGTTGCTGTTGATCGGTGATATTCAAATTATTCAATTGCATCAAAGTTTTAGTCATGAATATCCCTTCTTTCTGAGATACGGTCTCGCAATGCATCCCCTGCCAAATTAAAGAGCAAAATAGTAATGGAAATCAATGTTGCAGGTGCTAATAATATAATCGGATGTTCAGTAAAGAAATCTCTACCAGCCGCTAACATCGCACCCCATTCTGGTGAAGGTGGTTGTGCGCCTAACCCTAAGAATGAAAGTGATGAAATATATAGGATGATTTTACCAATATCTACAATCATCAAGACGATTAATGAAGGAAGCACTTGCGGTAATAAGTGCTTAAAGATAATTACATAGCCTGGCACATGGAAATAACGAGCTAGTTTAATATAATTTTTGTCCATCTCTGTATTTACAATCGTACGCGTTACTCTCGTATAAGTCATCCAGTTAATGATTGTAATGGCAATGACTAAATTCCAAATACTTGGTTTAAAGAAACTCGCAAATGCAATCATTAAGACAAAGTCAGGGATACCTAAACCAATATCAATGATTCTCATAATAATGGTGTCTAAGATACCTTTGCGATAACCCGCAATCAAACCTAGCGGTACACCTATTATTACGATTAAAGCAATTGTTAGCAGTGTAATCGCAAGTGTATAACGTGCACCTATCACGAGTCGCGCAAATAAATCTCTGCCATAATCATCAGTCCCAAGCCAGTGTTGTAGGCTTGGATTTTGTAATGCATCGTTTAAATGTACCGTTAATGCTTGGTTACTTGTTACTGTAAATTGAAGAAGAATGAGTAAAAGCAAATAGATAGCGAAAATATAAAAAATGATATTATGTTTCGTCAGTTTCATCATTGTTTCACTCGCCCTTCTCTTCTGCGTGACCATAAAGATTTAGGTTTCAAATGTTTATAGCGTTGTGTCGGGTCTAAGAATAAGATAATGATATCCGCAATCGCATTTCCAATCACCACAAAGGCGCCTATCATTAATACAGCGCCTTGAACGACAGGATAATCTCTCGAACGAATGCTTTCAACTAAGAAATAACCGATACCCGGTATATCGAATAAATTCTCGATTACAACAGTACTTCCGATTAAACCGCCAATAGACATACCGATAATAGAAATCACGGGTATCAAAGCAGGTTTGAAGATGTCTTTAAATAGAATATAACTTTCTGACATGCCACGTGCACGTGACGCTTTCACTTCCCTGCTTCGATATAAATCGATTAAAGTCGAACGCATTAAGCGAATGTGATACGCACTTAAACCGATACTTAACGCGATAATAGGCAAAATATAACCAGCAGGCGTATCAATACCAGCTGCTGGTAATAGCTCTAATTTTTGTGCTACGAAATAAATCAGTAACATTCCTAAAAAGAATGAAGGAATTGAAACAAAAGCTGAAGTTAACACACGAATGGTACGATCAATCCAAGTGTGATAATAAACAGCAGCTAACGTTCCAAGTGTTAAAGATAATAACAACGTAATCAGTAATGTACCAAATGCGATAGTGAGTGTGGGTGGTGTGAAGAATAATAGTTCATTCAGTACTGGCTCTTGTGTTTGAATACTCGTGCCGAAGTCCAAACGTAACATATGTGTAAACCACTCCCACCACTGCACAATTATCGGTTGATTTAATCCTAATTGTGCTCTGGCTTGTTCAATTTTGTCATGAGATACATTTGCAACATCTAAATGCAGCATTTTATTGACTGGATCACCAGGCGAAAGTTTCATCAATATAAATGTAATAGTAGAAAGGACAAATAATACTAAGATCATTTGTCCTATTCTAGAGAGTAAGTGTTTAATTATCATTTTCGTTTATCTACCTTTTCATCAATCAGGTAAATACCTTCTGGTGTCGTTTGAACATTTTCGACTTTTTGGTTCATCGCATTGATTTGGTCATTATAAAGGATATAACTATTTGGAATATCTTGCTTTGATACTTCTAATATTTCATTTGTTAAGTGATGACGCTCATTTTTATCTACAGTATGATTCAATTGTTCAATCAATTGATCTACTTTGTGATTATGATAAGCGCCCTTATTCACTGCACCATCTTTTTTATATGCCATATTAAAGAAGTAACCTGTATCTCCTCTAGGAATCGTACCGAAACTATACATAGAGGCATCCCAATCTTTTTTGTTTTTCAAGAAGCCTTCAATATCATCTACGTTTTGAATTTTAATTTGAATATGTGCTTTTTTCGCATCAGATTGAATGACTTGTAAGATTTTAGTCAGTTCAGGTCTGCCTGAATAAGATGAAACATTCAATTTTAATGGATGTTTCTCTGAATAGCCTGCTTTTTCCATTAGTGCTTTGGCTTTAGAGATATCTTGTTTCGGAATGGCTTTATCTTTAATAAAGTCTAGTTTTGTATTGAACGGACCATTAGCTGGTGCTGCATAACGATCAGCGACTTTATCACTGATTTGTTGGCGATTAATCACAGCATCTAATGCTTCTCGCACGTTTTTAGTCATTTTAGGACTAGTGTGGTTGTAAAGTAATAGTGATGTTCTGAAACCTGAAGTATTTTCTAGTTTTGCTTTATCTGATTTTTTGACGCTGTTGATTTTATCTACAGGTACATTAGTAGTGACATCCGTACGGCCAGAGAGTACATGTTCTGTTCTTGAACTGCCATCTTCATTAAAGGTAACTTTCATAGATTTTAATTCTGGTTTACCATGCCAATAATCTTTATTTTGACTTAAATTGATTTGTTGTGTTCGTTTGAAATCTTTAATAGCATATGGGCCTGTGCCGACAGGTGTTTGTTTGATATCTGTTTTGGATTTTGTATCATAAATAGCGGTAAAAGGACTCGCAAGTTCAGAAATCAATTCTGGATACGCACCTTTAGTCTTAATCGTTACTTTTTGGCCTTCAGCTTTAATAGATTCAATAGGTAATGTTGCTTTCAGCAGGTCGCTTTTTTTCAAACCTTGCTCTAAGCTATCTTTGACAGCTTGTCCTGTTAAGGCATGTCCATTTTGGAATTTAATGCCATCTTTTAAGGTGAAAGTTAATGTATCATCAGATGGTTGGTCGTATGATTTAACGAGGTGTGGTTTAATTTCACCTTTCGTTGTTGTTTTAAATAATGTTTCAGCCGCTCCAATTGTAACAGGAACATCTGTATCATACGGTGCAAGTGTTGTCGTTTTTAGAGGGAGTTCGACTTTTAATTGATCATCAGCTGATGAGGAACCTCCGCTATTACTGCATCCAGCAAGTATGACTGCACCTGCAGCAAGTGATGTAAGTAATCGTTTCATGAAAGACATCTCAGTTAAAGTTATGTTATGTAAGTTTAAACATCATCTTTTGAGATGCTGTTCACTTCCTTTCTATCTATAGGCATTATTGTTTAATTATAATACGTAAATATTCATTTTAAAAGAAGAGTGCGTTGGCGCTATAGTATAAACAAAATAAAACAAGACTGCTTAGAAAACAGCCTTGTTTGTTATAAATATATTTATTTATTTCTGCGGAAACCATGTATGCGTGAACGTCTGCCTTCATGTTCATGCAGCTCTTTTTGAAGACGTTTTTCTAAACGACGACGTCTGAAGTCGCGTGTGAAATACCAGACTAAGAAACTTTCAATTAAACTGATAATTGCCATAAACGCAGCATACCCTAATAATGGCTGATAGGTGATATCAAAAAAGTTTGGCAAGAAGAATGCAAGCACGCCTAGTACTACAAATGTTAATACTGCAGGTGCTACCCATTTACTTAAAGCGAGTCCGAAAAAGACAGTTACGATTAATACTGCTACAATCGTAATCCATAAATAATTCGGCATATCAAAAATCGTCATATACTTACTCCTCTCATTTCTATGAGAATTTAATCGTTTGCTTTATACATATTGTACAGTAAAGTGATTAAAACATGAAATAAATCAAAGCTTGTGCTAGATGCTTTCATGAATCGCTTGATGTATAATTTACTCATAACAATTATTAAGATTGCAGGAGGAATTCTATATGAGCCAAGGATTACCATTAAGAAAAGATATTCCTAAGCAAGAGAAATGGGACTTATCGGATTTATTTGAAAGTGATGAAGCATTTTATCAAACATTAGAAGAAGTATTAAGTGATACACTTGCGTTCAATAAGACGTTTGAAAATCATTTAGATTCAGTAGAACAAGTGAAAGCAGCATTACCTCGATTTGTAGATTTATTAGTTCAAATTGATCGTTTAGGTAATTACGCGGAAATGTATCACAGTGTAGATACTACTGATCCGAACCGTCAAAAATTGAGTGCTAAACTTAGTACATCATACGGAAAAATTGCGAGTCAACTTGCTTTTGTTGAGTCAGAAATTCTCGCATTATCTGATGCGCAAATCGACGAATTGATTGCTGATACACCTTATCCACATTATTTAAAACAATTGAAACGTCGTAAACCACACCAATTGTCATTCGAGGTGGAAAAAACATTAGCAGCTTTATCACCGACATTCAGTGCAGCTTATGATATGTACGGTATCACTAAAATGTTGGATATTCATTTTGAGCCATTTGAAGTAGATGGTAAAACATATCCATTAGACTACCCTACTTTCGAAAATGAATATGAAGATAATCCTGATACAACATTCAGACGAAAAAGCTTTAAACATTTCAGTGAAGCTTTACGTAAATATCAACATACGACAGCTGCGATTTATAATACGCATGTACAACAAGAGAAGATTGAAGCGGATTTAAGAGGCTATGATTCAGTCATTGACTACTTGTTGGAAGAACAAGAAGTGACAAGAGAAATGTATGACCGTCAAATTGATGTCATAATGAGTGAATTAGCACCTGTCATGCAACGATATGCGAAATTACTTCAAAAAGTACATGGTTTTGACCATATGAAATTTGAAGACTTGAAAGTCTCTATTGATCCATCATATGATCCAGAAATCTCAATTGAAGATTCTAAAAACTATATCTATAATGCATTAGGTATTTTAGGCGATGACTACTTAAACATGGTACAAGCTGCTTATGATGATCGTTGGATTGATTTTGCGCAAAATAAAGGTAAAGAAACAGGTGCTTATTGCGCAAGTCCATATGCTTCTCACAGCTATGTCTTTATCTCATGGACTGGTAAAATGAATGAAGCCTTTGTATTAGCACATGAATTAGGACATGCAGGTCATTTCAATCTTGCACAAAGTCATCAAAACTTCTTAGAATCAGAAGCGTCTATGTACTTTGTAGAAGCACCATCTACTACCAATGAAATGTTAATGTCGAACTATCTCTTTGAAAGTAGTAATGACCCTAAATTTAAACGTTGGGTAATCGGTTCTATTATTTCAAGAACATACTATCACAATATGGTGACCCACTTATTAGAAGCAACGTATCAAAGAGAAGTTTATCGCTTAGTAGATGCAGGTGAAACATTAACAGCCTCTACACTTAACGATATTACACGCAAAGTTTATCAAGACTTCTTTGGTGATGCAGTTGAAATTTCTGAAGGAGCAGAGTTGACTTGGATGCGTCAACCACACTACTATATGGGACTCTATTCTTATACGTATTCTGCTGGTTTAACAATAGGTACAGTGATGTCACAACGTATTAAAAACGAAGGACAACCTGCAGTAGAAGATTGGTTGAATACCTTGAAAGCTGGCGGCAGTTTATCACCTGTAGACTTAGCAAAAACAGCAGGTATTGATATTACAACAGATGCCCCACTGCGTGAGACAATCAGTTATATCAGCAGTCTTGTAGATGAACTTGAAGAATTAACAGAAGAAATTAACCAACAATCATAAGAAAAGTTCATATCAAGCTTTATATATTGTTGAGTTACACAAATAAAACAGGGAGAACGCTCGCATTGAGTGTTCTCCCTGTTTTTATATTTTTAGACCATTGATTCGTAAGCTTCGCCAGTAATATAGTAGTAAATATTTTCAGCGATATTTGCGATATGGTCTCCCATACGTTCTAAATGTCTTGCGGCTAAATGGGCTTGCCCTGCCACAAATGGATCATTATCGATTAAATAAGTTGTATTTACGATGTCTTTATATAAATCGTCAATATCTTTATCTCGTTCGATAATTTCAAGAATTAAAGTTACGTCTTTATTTTTAAATGCTGTATCTAAATCTTTCAGCATAAGCAACCCTAAATCACCCATTGTTTTTAAACGCGTTAAAATGTAATGATCAGTGATTTTTACACGTTTACGGATTTTCGCAATGCTTGCGGCATTATCACCGATTCGTTCAAATTCTGATGCGATTTTTAATGCAGCAATCATCATACGTAAATCTGTCGCAATCGGTTGTTGTTTTGTGATTAACATCACAACTTTTTCATTGATTTCATCTTCTAATTGGTTAATATCCAAATCACCTTTAATGATTTGGCGAGCGAAATTTCGATCTTCTTTATTTAAAGATTGAACCGCTTTTTCGATACTGAAGTAGACTTTAATTCCCAAAGCACGTAAATCTTTGATTAAGTCTTTTAGTTGCTCTTCATAATGCTGACGGATAACAGTCATTAACCGAAACGTCCTGAAATGTAGTCTTCTGTTTGTTTGTCAGAAGGATTAGAGAAGAGCTTATCAGTATCATCGTACTCGTTTACGTAACCATTTAAGAAGAATGCTGTTTTGTCTGAAATACGTGCTGCCTGTTGCATGTTATGCGTTACCATGATGATAGAATATTTTTGTTTTAATTCTTGAACCAATTCTTCAACTTTTAATGTTGAAATCGGGTCAAGTGCTGATGTAGGTTCATCCATTAAGATTACATCAGGTTCGATTGCTAAACATCTAGCGATACATACACGCTGTTGCTGTCCACCTGATAAACCATATGCGTTTTGGTTTAATCTGTCTTTTAATTCATCCCAGATTGCTGCGCCGCGTAATGATTTTTCAACGATTTCATCTAAGACTTTCTTGTCTTTGATGCCGTGGATTTTTGGGCCATATGTGATGTTATCATAAATTGATTTTGGGAATGGGTTCGGTTGTTGGAACACCATACCTACGTTTGTACGTAATTTTTCAACAGATTGTTTATTGCTGAAAATATCGTTGCCGCGGTAAAGAATTTTACCTGCTGTTTTAACACTTGGTACAAGTTCTACCATTCTGTTTAATGTTTTGATATACGTTGATTTACCGCAACCTGAAGGTCCGATAATCGCTGTGACATTGTTTTCTAAAATATCTAAGTTAATATTTTTTAATGCGTGGTTTTCACCGTACCATAAGTCTAAATTTTGAGTTGAGTAAACAATTTCTTTGTTTGTATCTGTTTTAATTTTAGACGATTCATTAGAGTATGATTCTACTTTAATTGTACGTTCTGACGCGTGGCTTTGTAACTCTTCATTTAGCTTTGCCTTGTCTTGTCCTTGTTTTCTGTCTTGAACTTTTTCCATTCTGTCAAAACTCCTTTGATCAATTATTATTCGTGAGCTTCAATTTATCAATTAGTATTTTTTACTGAATTTATTTCTTAAGAATATCGCTAAACCATTCATCGCTAGTAACAATACAAGTAAAACGATGATGCCGGCTGATGCGACATGTTGGAATGCTTCTTGCGGCATTTTTGCCCAGTTGTAAATTTGAATCGGCATTGCTTGGAACATATCGAAGATACCAGTTGGTAAGCGTAATAAGATTGTTGGGATACCGATTAAGATTAATGGTGCTGTTTCACCTAATGCACGTGATAATGATAAGATGAATCCTGTTAAGATACCAGGTAATGCAGCTGGTAAAACAATTTTGTAAATTGTTTGCCATTTGTTGCCGCCTAATCCATAACTTGCTTCTCGTACTGATTTAGGTACAGCACGAATTGCTTCTTGGCTTGATACAATGATTACTGGCAAAATCAGTAATGACATTGTTAAAGCGGCTGCAATGACTGATTTACCTAGTGATAAAGATTCAATTCCCATACCACGAACGAAAATCGTAAGTCCTAATAAACCGAATACAACTGAAGGTACACCAGCTAAGTTTGAAATACTGATTTTAACGAAACTTGTGAATGCATTATCTTTCGCATATTCTTCAAGATAAATCGCTGTACCTACACCTAAAATGATTGAGATAGGAATGATTGTAATCATTAACCATAATGTACCAACTAATGCACCTTTAATCCCTGCCATTGAAGACATTGAAGATGAGAAGTTCGTAAAGAATGATGGTTTTAAATAAGGAACCCCTTTGATTAATGTATCGATTAATAATGCTGCTAGCACAATAAGTCCGATTAAAGTACAAGCGAAGAATACCCACTTCAACACTTTGTTTTTAGTTAAACGAGATGATAATTTCTTTTCAACTTGTTGTTGGTTAACCAGCGCTCTGCTGCTGCCACTTTGGTTTGTAGTTGTTGTAGTCGCCATCTTAATACTCCTCTCTGAAACGTTTTGCAATCCATTGAGAGATTAAATTCATTACAAGTGTGAAAAGGAAAAGCGTAAATCCTACAGCGTAAATACTGTAATACGTATCAGATCCGAATGTTGCATCACCTGTTGCAACTTGTACGATATAACCTGTCATAGTCTGAATTGAACCAGTTAAATTAAATGTTGCATCTGGTGTACTACCTGCTGCTAAAGATACAATCATTGTTTCACCGATGGCTCTTGAGATTGCTAAAACAATTGAAGCGACAATCCCTGAAATGGCTGCTGGTAAAACAACTTTTGTCGCAACTTCAAATTTTGTTGCGCCTAATCCTAATGCACCTTCACGAATTTTGTTCGGTACTGATGCCATCGCATCTTCACTTAAACTTGTGATTAATGGGATGATCATAACCCCTACGACTAAACCTGGTGAAATTGAGTTGAAGCTTCCTAATTCAGGGAAGATACTACGTAACATTGGTGTTACGAATGTTAATGCGAAGAAACCAAACACAATTGTTGGGATCCCTGCTAAAATTTCAAGTACAGGTTTAATAATTTTACGCATTCTGTCTGATGCATATTCGCTCAAATAAATCGCTGCGCCTAATCCGATAGGTACCGCAAAGAGTGTCGCAATGACAGTAACTTTCAACGTACCAAATATTAATGCCCAAATACCGTATTTCGGGTCGCTAGAGAATGGGTTCCACTCTCTTGTAAACAAGAATTCTACGATAGATACACGTGTGAAGAATGTAATAGTTTCTGTTAATAGAGTAAATAAGATACCAATTGTTGTAAGAATCGATATCACTGCGATAACCGCTAAAACAATAGGAACAAGTTTGTCACTGACACCTTTTTTGTTTCTTTGGTTATGAGCAATCATTTCTCTAACGTTGTGTTGAGATTTCATAATTCCCTTCTTCCTTCCCTTGGAAAAATAATAAGTGTTAAACAATTTGATTGTGTGAATAAGTCTTAAAACAAGCGCACCCGAGACACAGCTCGGGTGGACAAGTGCTTATGAGATGCGAAACTTAAGTTGAAAGTTTCACTGCTAATGGAAGTTTAACTTGAGTACTGCTGTGATTATTTAGTTGAATCTTCTAGTTTTTTAAGTTGATCTTTGTAGTCTTTTTCAGGTAATGCTACATAGCCAGCTTTTTCTGCTGATTTACCTTTATCTTCTAAGATAAATTTGATGAATGTGTTAAGACCTTTATTGTCTTTAAGTTTTTTGTCGTTAGTGTATACATATAAGTCACGGCTTAATGCGTAAGAACCATCTTGGATAGATTTCTTAGTTGGTTCGATTGCTTTACCGTCTTTACCTTTGATTTTAACTTCTTTTAATGAATCTTTGTTTTGCTCGTAGAAGTTGTAACCAAAGTAACCTACACCGTTTTTGTTATTTTTAACTGATTGTACGATAACGTTTGTATCTGCGTTTTTCTCAGCTTTGATATCTTCTTTGTTCATAACTTCTTCACTGAAGAAATCGTAAGTACCATGTGATTGGTCTGGTGAGAATGCTTTGATTTCTTTAGCTGGGAATTTAGGGTTAACATCTTTCCAAGTTTTAGCTTGACCAGAGTAGATTTTTTTCAACTCATCAACTGTTAACTCTTTAACGAAATCGTTGTCTTTGTTGACTGCGATTGTTACACCGTCTTTAGCGATCTTCCATTCAGAGTATTTGATGCCTTTTTCTTCTAATTTCTTTTTCTCTTCATCTTTGATTGGACGTGAAGCGTTTGAGAAATCAGTTTCGTTATTGATGAATTTTTCAAAACCGCCACCTGTACCAGAAGTACCTGATGAAACCGTAACGTTCGGATATTTTTGAGCAAATTTCTCATTTAAAATTTCAATAATTGGTCCTACAGTTGAAGAACCGTCACCTTTAACTTCGCCTTTGACTTCTTTATCCTTGCTATCTCCGCTGTCGCTGCTACCGCCGCCGCTGTTTCCACATGCGCCTAATAATAATGAAGCACCAATTACTGTAGTTCCTAAAACTTGCCATTTTTTCATGATAAGAAATCCTCCTAAAATAAACATTTGAGCGTTATGATTTTTTTGTTTGCTCAAGCTGTATGTAATTACTTTCAACACCTATATTACAGACGGATTGTTAATTACAAATAGAGGAATTGTAAATATACAGTGAATGAGAAATCAGATTAAATTTACAATCTTTACAAAGTTTACAAACGCACAATAAACCGCGTCATATCAACGTTTTAATATTGTGTTAATATGACCTTCATAATTGCTCAATGGAAATTAGATTGAAAATTTCTGTAAAAAAATTTGAAAAAAGGAGAAATAAATTGCGTGGCTTTGATTTTGAATGTAAAAATCGCTCTTTTAGGTGCTTATTTTACAGTGAGATTACAAAAAATAGAAAAAACTAGGATGCAGTGCACCCTAGTTTCAATGTTTTTCATATTATTAAGATTGGTTTTCTGATTCAGCAATCGCTTCCCCTTTTTTGGTTAAGCTGATTTTGCCTGTTTCAATGTTAATGATTTTCTTCTTATATAAATGACCGATTGCACGTTTGAATGACCCTTTACTCATATTGAACACTTCTTTGATTGCTTCTGGACTTGATTTATCCCAAAACGGCAGTTCTCCATCATATTCTACAAGTAAATCAAAAATCACTTGGCCATCATCATCAAGACGTTCATGAGCCAATGGTAAGAATGAACCATTCAACTCGCCTTTTTCATTATGACCAATAATTCTTACATTGACTGCTTCCCCTAATCTAGGTTCTGATTTTCTTTCACTTTCATGTACAAAGATTTTATAACCATCTTTAGATAGTAAGAAACTTCCAATCTTTAATACACGATAGGCACGCGCTTCGATAATATTGTTTTGAAGTGAATCATCATGTACAGGTGTGTACATTTGACTGACGATCGTTTCTGAAGCGAGACGCGCAAACATTTGTCTCTCACTATCGATTCTTAATGTCGCAAGCACTTCATCGCCGTTTTGCGGCCATAATGATTTAACTTTTGGTAAATCTTCCCATGGGATTAAAACTTCACGAGGAAGTCCTGCATCTACTTTCGCACCATCGCGATCTGTTTTTAGTACTTTAACATAGTCATATTTGGTTGTTGTGATGTCTGGCATGTTTTGAGTCGCAAATAATTCGCCAGAACGGTTTGGGTAAATAAAGAAACTATATTCTTCACCTATTTCCAGGTCATCCTCTTCATTTACTTCTGATTGATTGAGTTTCACTTCTTCGCCATTTGGGCCTGCTAATTGGTATGTTGAACCATTCAAACCGACTACTTTGAGAAATTCAATTGTACCGATAATATCGTTATCTTTTAAAGCCATAATAACTCCTTCCACTTTCTGTATTATGCATATTATAACACGGTTATCATTTTTATAGACAGAACTTCTATTGATTCTTTCTATAATATAGGTGAATTATGTTTGTTTAACCGCCATATATCGAAAGAAACGTATTTGTGTGGTATAATTCATGCGTTAGAAATATCAATTAATGGAGGAAATTCATGTTACAAGTTACTGATGTAAGTTTGCGATTTGGCGATCGCAAATTGTTTGAAGATGTAAATATCAAATTTACAGAAGGTAATTGCTATGGTTTGATTGGCGCAAACGGTGCAGGTAAATCTACTTTCTTAAAAATACTTTCTGGTGAATTAGATTCACAAACAGGTCATGTTTCAATGGGTAAAAACGAAAGACTTGCGATTTTAAAACAGGATCACTTTGCTTATGAAGACGAGCGCGTATTAGATGTTGTGATTCAAGGTCATGAGCGTTTATATGAAGTGATGAAAGAAAAAGACGAAATCTATATGAAACCAGACTTCAGTGATGAAGATGGTATTCGTGCTGCAGAATTAGAAGGCGAATTCGCAGAAATGAATGGTTGGAATGCTGAAGCAGATGCAGCAACATTATTATCAGGTCTAGGCATCCCTGCTGATTTACATGATAAAAAGATGTCTGAATTAGAAAACAACCAAAAAGTAAAAGTATTATTAGCTCAAAGTTTATTCGGTGAACCTGATGTTCTTTTACTTGATGAGCCTACCAACGGTTTAGATATCCCTGCAATCAGCTGGTTAGAAGATTTCTTAATCAACTTTGAAAATACAGTTATTGTAGTTTCCCATGACCGTCACTTCTTAAATAACGTATGTACACATATTGCTGATTTAGACTTCGGTAAAATCAAAGTGTATGTCGGAAACTATGACTTCTGGTATCAATCAAGTCAACTTGCTCAAAAAATGGCGCAAGAACAAAACAAGAAAAAAGAAGAAAAAATTAAAGAATTACAAGACTTCATTGCACGTTTCTCTGCGAATGCTTCTAAATCTAAACAAGCAACAAGCCGTAAGAAACAATTGGAAAAAATCGAGTTAGATGATATTCAACCATCATCTCGTCGTTATCCTTTCGTGAAGTTTTCACCAGAACGTGAAATCGGTAATGACTTATTATTTGTAGAAAACGTATCAAAAACAATTGATGGTGAAAAAGTTTTAGATAACATTTCATTTACAATGTTCCCTAACGATAAAGCTGTACTTGTTGGAGATAGCGAAATTGCGAAAACAACATTACTTAAAATTTTAGCTGGAGAAATGGAACCAGATGAAGGTACAGTTAAATGGGGTGTGACAACTTCACGTACGTACTTCCCTAAAGATAACTCAGAATTCTTCGATGGTGTGAATATGACATTAGTCGACTGGTTAAGACAATATGCACCTGAAGATGAACAAACTGAGACATTCTTACGTGGTTTCCTAGGTCGTATGTTATTCAGCGGTGAAGAAGTGAAGAAGAAAGCAAGTGTCCTTTCAGGTGGAGAGAAAGTACGTTGCATGTTAAGTAAAATGATGCTTTCAAGTGCGAATGTTCTCTTAATGGATGAACCAACAAACCACTTAGACTTAGAAAGTATTACTGCAGTCAACGATGGGTTGAAATCATTCAAAGGTTCAATCATCTTCACATCACATGACTTTGAGTTTATTAACACAATCGCAAACCGTGTGATCGACTTAAACCCACAAGGTGCCCTTTCTAAAGAAATCAGTTACGAAGAGTACCTAAAAGAAACTGGTGTATTAAGCTAGAAATTATGCAGAGGTTAGGTGAAAAATCCTAACCTCTTTTTCTATGTTTAATCCCTACAGTTCAGTCTATATAGAGTATATAGCTAAAAAATTGATAATAGACGATGAAAAAAACAAAGTATAAATTACACTTAATTAGTAAATACTTTCGGAATTTAGGCTTTTTTCAGTAAATTTCCAAAAATCATATATTTCTGGTTTACATCTCAATGGTAACTATGTATAATGTGATACATACTAATTAATTGAATAGTTTTTTTGATGAGGCGCATCAATCATAAGTACTTGCCACGCCTACTGTCTGTTGCAGTTGGTAAGGAAAGGGTGAGATGCCGAAATAATCATAAATGCAGAGTTATGATTGTTGGACTTTCAGGTTAAGAGCTAAGGGTCTGTCATTATTATCAAATAATGGAGTGCATCACTTGTATATAAATTTACGAGCAAGTTCGCATTCCGGACTTGCTCTTTTTATATATGTGATTCTCCCCTACTATCGAGGAGGATATGTAAAGCAATGAAGAGAAGTGTTTTAAAATTCGGCGGTTCGTCTGTCAGCGATTTTACGAAAATTAGGAATATTGCTGAAATGCTGAAAAATAGAATTGAAAATGACGAACAACTTATTGTCGTGGTCAGTGCAATGGGAAAAACAACTGACCAATTAATGGAAAATGTAGCTGCGCTGACCAGCGAACCAAAACAACAAGAGCTTGCCCTCTTATTAACAACTGGTGAACAGCAAACTGTTTCCTACTTGTCTATGGTGCTAAACGATATAGGCGTTCAAGCAAGAGCCATGACAGGATATCAAGCCGGAATTAAAACAGTTGGACATCATCTCAAAAGCAGGATTGCAGAAATCAACCCTGATACTTTTGATAAAGCATTTGAAACGCATGATGTACTTGTTGTAGCCGGGTTCCAAGGTATCAATGATGAACTTGAATTGACTACGCTTGGCCGAGGTGGTTCGGATACGACAGCAGTTGCATTAGCAGCAGCCAATCAAACACCATGTGAAATTTATACAGACGTTGACGGTGTCTATGCGACTGACCCTCGTATTTATAAAGATGCCAAACGTTTAAGTGTAGTTTCTTACGAAGAAATGATGGAAATGAGCGCACTGGGTGCTGGGGTTTTAGAAACACGCAGTGTCGAACTCGCAAATAACTATAACATTCCATTGTATTTAGGAAGAACATTATCAAATGTGGAAGGAACGTGGATTATGTCACAAACAGAAATACTAGAGAAAAAAGCAGTAACGGGCGTAGCTTTAGATAGCAAAATGATGCATGTCACTATCAGCTATCCCCTATCTGATAATAAACTCTTAACAGATTTATTTACTTTACTTGAAGAAGGACAAGTCAATGTTGATATGATTTCTCAAATCGTCAACCTTGAAGGGTTACAGCTCTCATTTACAATTAAAGATACTGATTTGACGCAAATCAAAGGTATTTTTAATAAATTGTCAGAAAGTTATCAAGCTTTAGATTATAATTTAAATGATGCCTACGCAAAGATTTCCTTGATTGGATCAGGTATGAGAGATATGTCAGGTGTCGCATCGAAAGCTTTCATCAGTTTAATTAATGCAGGTATTCCGTTCTATCAAACAACGACATCTGAAATCAGTATCTCTTATGTTATCGATGCTGATAACGGAGAACGTGCAGTCAAACAACTTTATGAAACATTTGATATTTAAAAGTTGGAAAGCAGCAAGAATCAGAAACTCAAGAAAGAATTAACGACTTTCTTAAATAATAATATGGAGTGAATTGAATATGACAAAATTAGCAATCGCAGGTGCAACAGGTTTAGTAGGAAGCAAAATGTTAGAGACAATCGATCGTAAAAATATTCCATTTGATGAGCTTGTATTATTTTCTTCAGCAAGATCAGCAGGAAAAGAAATTGAGTTTCAAGGTAAAACATATACAGTTCAAGAACTAACAGAAGACGCTGCAAGCGAACATTTTGATTATGTATTGATGAGTGCTGGGGGCGCTACAAGTGAACACTTCTCACCTATTTTTGAAGAAGCGGGAGCCATTGTTATCGACAACTCAAGTCAATGGAGAATGCATGATGATATCGATTTAGTCGTACCAGAAGTCAATGAACCTAAATTTACAAGAGGTATCATCGCAAACCCTAACTGTTCAACAATCCAATCAGTGGTACCTTTAAAACCATTACAAGATAAATATGGTTTAAAACGTGTTGCTTATACAACATATCAAGCAGTATCAGGTTCAGGTTACGCTGGCCGTGAAGATTTATTAAATGGAGAAAAAGGAGAAGAACCAAAAACTTATCCTCATCCTATTTATAACAACGTGTTACCTCACATTGATGTCTTCTTAGAAAATGGTTATACAAAAGAAGAACAAAAAATGATTGATGAGACACGTAAAATTTTAAACTTACCAGACTTAAAAGTAACAGCAACTTGTGTGCGTGTCCCTGTACAAGACAGCCACAGTGTTGAAATGGACGTTACTTTAGATAAACCAGCGACAGTAAAAGAAATTCAAGAACTATTTGAAAATGATGATCGTGTTGTCTTAGTAGACAATCCAGAAAATAATGAATATCCATTGGCTGTTTATTCTACTGGTAAAGATGAAGTCTTTGTCGGTCGTATCCGTAAAGACGATTCATTAGATAATACATTCCATATTTGGGTAACATCAGATAACTTACTTAAAGGCGCAGCATTGAATACAGTCCAAATTTTAGAACAAGTTTTATCAATGAAAGGAGTTTCTTAATATGAGTCGTTTATTTGAAGGAGTTGGGGTAGCTCTTACGACCCCATTCACAAATAATGAAGTCGATTATCAAGCATTAGAGAAACATGTTAATTATTTATTAGACAATAATATCCAAGCGATTATTGTAAATGGTACAACTGCAGAGAACCCTACTTTAACTGAAGGTGAAAAAGAAAAAGTATTAGAAGCAGTTATTAAACAAGTGAATGGCAGAGCAACTGTTATTGCTGGTACAGGTACAAACTCAACTAAAAAATCTTTAGATGCTTCATTACGTGCTAAAGAATTAGGTGCAGATGCAATTATGCTAATTACACCTTACTACAATAAAACAAGCCAACGTGGTTTAATCGCCCACTTCACTACAGTGGCAGATGCAGTAGAACTACCTGTTGTTTTATATGATGTACCATCAAGAACAAATATGAGAATTGATGTAGAAACAATGGTTGAGTTAGCGAAAAATCCTTATATTGTAGCATTGAAAGATGCGACTAATGATTTTGAACATCACCGTGCGTTAAAAGAACGCTTAGACTTATCTGAGTTCTCATTATATAGCGGTAACGATGATAATGTTGTACGTTATTACGCTGAAGGCGGCCATGGTGTAATTTCAGTTGTCGCAAACGCGATTCCTGGTGATTTCCAAGCACTTTATGAAAAAGCAAAACGTGGCGAATCTATTGATAAAGATTTCGAACCAATTAACCGTTTGTTAAATGCGTTATCAGTAGATGTTAACCCTATCCCAATCAAAGCACTTACTGCTGTTGAAGGATTCGGTAACTACGAAGTACGTTTACCGTTAGTGACTTTAGAAGAATCAGACCGTAAACAACTTGAAGAAGCATATGCCAAATATAAAGCAGGTGAACTTTAATGAAAATTTTGTTAATCGGATATGGTGCAATGAACAAACGTGTGGCACGTTTGGCTGAAGAGCAAGGACATGAAATTGTAGGTGTTATCGTTCCAGATCCTGAAAATAACTATCCCTACCCTACTTATTCACAAATCAGTGAAGCAAAAGATGCTGAAGTAGCGATTGATTTCTCTAATCCGGAATTATTATTACCGTTATTAGACCAAGATTTCAAATTACCAGTTGTTGTAGCTACAACGGGTGAAAAAGAAAAAATTCAAGAAAAACTACAAGCATTAAGTAAAGACATGCCAGTCTTCTTTAGTGCAAATATGAGTTATGGTATCCATGTCATGACAAAATTATTAGAAGTTGCCGTACCACTTTTACAAGGTTACGATATCGAATTAATCGAAGCACATCATAATAAAAAAGTAGATGCACCAAGTGGTACATTGATTAAATTGTTAGATGTTATCAAAGATATTAAAGAAGTAAACCCTGTCTATGATCGCTCACAAACAACTGAACGTAGAAAACCTGAAGATATCGGAATTAGTGCTGTTCGTGGCGGTACAATTGTTGGTGAACATGAAGTATTGTTTGCTGGTGTCGATGAAACGATTGAATTAACACATCGGGCACAATCAAAAGATATCTTTGCGAACGGTGCAATTACAGCCGCTGAGCGATTGGTTTCTAAACCAAATGGGTATTATACATTTGATAATTTAAATAATTAATTAAACAAAGGAGAGGTTTTTACCATGGCAAAAGATTTAACAGCTGAGGAGATTATTCAATATATTAGTGATGCGAAAAAATCAACACCACTAAAAGTTTATATTAACGGAGCGTTCAAAAACGTAGAATTCCCTGAATCATTTAAAGTATTCGGCGGAGAAGATTCTAAAGTGATTTTCTGTGAAGCAGATGACTGGGATAAATTCTATGACGAATATCAAAACTACATTGAAGATGTAGAAATTGAAATGGATCGTCGCAACTCTGCGATTCCACTAAAAGATTTACGTCATACAAACGCGCGTATTGAACCAGGTTCATTCATTCGTGAACAAGCGATTATCGAAGATGGTGCAGTTGTGATGATGGGCGCAACAATCAACATCGGTGCGGTAGTCGGCGAAGGTACAATGATCGACATGGGTGCGACATTAGGTGGTCGTGCAACAACAGGTAAAAATGTACACGTCGGTGCAGGTGCTGTATTAGCAGGTGTTATCGAACCACCAAGTGCATCCCCTGTTGTAATTGAAGATGATGTATTAATCGGTGCCAATGCAGTTATCTTAGAAGGTGTTCGTGTTGGTAAAGGTGCAATTGTTGCTGCAGGTGCAATTGTGACACAAGACGTTCCAGCCGGTACTGTAGTTGCAGGTACACCAGCGAAAGTAATCAAACAAACTTCTGAAGTTGAAGATTCTAAACGCGAAATCGTATCTGCTTTACGTAAATTAAATGACTAATCAAAAACCAGACGTTAACAACTATTAAATAAATCAAAAAAGGCGTATCGTGTGCGTTTTGCAGAGCCTCACATACGCCTTTTATACATATTATTAAGTAAGACAAAAGGAAGGATATTATGACACAAACTGAATTAGAATTTGTAACACAACATCGTCGCCATTTACATCAAAACCCAGAACTAAGTTTGGAAGAATACGAAACAACGAATCATATCATTGCTTTTTTAGAATCTATCGGCGTACCTTATGAACGTCCTTTAGAAACAGGTGTCGTTGCACACTTAAAAGGTAACGGTAATCATACAATTGCGTTTAGAGCTGATATTGATGCTTTACCGATTGATGAAGAAAATGACATCGACTTTAAAAGTTCAAAAGCAAATGTGATGCATGCGTGTGGACATGATGGTCATACAACTGCCCTACTCTTATTTGTCAGACGATGCAAAGCTTTATTTGACAAAGGCGAATTACCGCAAAATGTAGTGTTTATTTTCCAACCTGCTGAAGAAACAGGCGCAGGTGCTAACCGTTTGATCAAAGCTGGTGCATTTGATCATCATCCAATCGAAGCGGTTTTTGGTATCCATGTTATGCCGTTTAATGATGAAGGCACTGTAACAATTATGAATGAAGAAATTACTGCGAGTGCTACAGAATATCGATTCTTCTTAAAAGGACAATCTAGCCACGTTGCGAATAAAGAACAAGGACGCTCATGTGGTGAAGGTTTAATCCATGTATTAAACCAAGTGAGTCAAATTCAACAATATCATTTGAATGGTTTACAAAGAAATATAGTTCATATTGGTCGTTTTAATGCTGGTGAAGCGATTAACACAGTCCCTAGTCAAGGTTACTTAGAAGGTACAATTCGTACGTATGACACAAACGATCTACAAGCAGTAAAAGACCAAATGTCTAAAATTGCGCAAAGTGTACAGTTATTATTTGGTGTTAATTGCGAAGTGAAGTTTGAAGAAGGTTACCCACCTACTTATAATGACCCTACTTTACATGATGGTGTCGTTAAAGCTTTAAAAGATGCGGACTTTAATGTAGTAGAATTAGAAAAACCTTATTTATTTGGTGAAGATTTCAGTTTCTATAGCCAAATTGCGCCAAGTTACTTTGCTTTTGTCGGTATTCGTAATGAAGCAAATGACTGGGTACATGGTTTGCATACACCGAAACTTAACTTCGACGAAGCACAATTAATCCGTATTGCGGATTATTATGAAAATCTATTATTCCAATATGGCAAGGAGGTTTCTTCATGACAGCGATTTGGTCGGTAAACCGTCAACAATTTATAGATAATGCGAAAAAAGTACGTCATAACCAAAATTTAATGGCCGTTGTGAAGAACAATGCTTATAACTATGGGTTAGAATTTTCTGTAGAAGCCTTTTTAGAAGCTGGCATTGATACATTCAGCACAACTTCACTTGCTGAAGCTATTCGTGTCAGAAAAATTGCACCAAATGCGACGATTTTTTTAATGAACGCTGTTTATGATTTTGATGCGGTAAGAGATAATCAAATTCACATGACCCTGCCCTCTTTAACTTATTACTATCAATATAAAGAAGAGTTACAAGGTATCCATGTTCACTTAGAATTTGAGAACTTACTTCATCGTTCTGGGCTTAAAACCATACAAGAAATTAAAGAAGTACTTGAAGATCATGCGAATAACCAAAATGAAGATAAGATGATTATCAGTGGTTTATGGACACATTTTGGTTACGCAGATGAATTTGATGTTCCTGAATATGGTATTGAAAAACAAGCGTGGGTTGACGTTGTCGATGCATTACTTTCTGAGGGATATCATTTTGATTTAATTCATGCACAAAACAGTGCTTCATTTTATCGAGAAGAACAACAACTTTTACCGCATCACACGCATGCACGTGTCGGTATTGCTTTATATGGATCAAGACCTTACAGCAGCTTATCAGAAGACGTTATCAGTCAATCACTTACTGTTAAAGGTAATGTGATTCAAGTCAGAGATGTAAATAAAGGTGACTATTGCGGCTATAGCTTTGCGTATGAAGTCGAACAAGATCATACAAAACTTGCGGTTGTTGATATGGGTTACGGTGACGGTATTTTAAGAACCAGAGCTAAACACGAAGCCATTATTAATGGTAAACGTTACCCTATCAAAGCTTTGATGATGAGTCATATGTTCGTTGCGGTTGATGAAACCGTTACTGCACAAGATGAAGTGATACTATATAATGAAGATATGCGTATTGATGAATATACGTTTAAAGGTGTCGGCGCTAACTCTGAACAATTAAGTGCGCTAAACCATGATTCTTTGATAAAGGAGATTCGATAAAATGGTTGTAGAATATAAAAATGGTAAATTAACAATGGGTGGCACAAGTTTAGAAATGATTGCTCAAAGCTTCGGTACCCCACTGATTGTTTATGATGAGGACCAAATCCGTAATCAAATGCGCAGATATAAAGAAGCATTTGAAGCTAGCGGCCTTGATTATAATATTTCATATGCATCAAAAGCATTTACTTGCCTACAAATGGTTAAGCTTGTACAAGAAGAAGGATTAAGCTTAGATGTTGTATCTGAAGGTGAACTTTATACTGCTTTAGAAGCCGGTTACGACCCAGCAAACATCCACTTCCATGGTAATAACAAAACAAAACACGAAATTCGTTATGCATTAGAAAGTAAAATCGGTTATTTCGTGATTGATTCTTTAGATGAAATCGAATTAATTAATAGATATGCATCAGAAACAGCTGATGTTGTACTACGTGTAAATCCTGGTGTAGAAGCACATACCCATGAATTTATTCAAACGGGCCAAGAAGATAGTAAATTTGGTTTATCTATTCGCTATGGTTTAGCAGATCAAGCGATTGAAAAAATTCAAAATAGCGATAAATTAAACTTAAAAGGTATCCATTTCCATATTGGTTCTCAAATTGAAGGCACAGAAGCAATGATTGAAACAGCTAAAATTGTGATTAAATGGTTAAAAGATTTGAATTTAGAAGTGGATTTACTAAATATTGGTGGCGGCTTCGGTATCCGTTATGTTGAAGGTGATGTCAGCTTCCCTATCGAGTCAGGTATCAAAGAAATTACAGATGCTTTAAAAGATATTGCGAAAGAAGCAGATTATCCACTACCAACAATTGGTATTGAACCAGGACGTTCTATTGTGGGAGAAGCTGGTGTAACGCTTTATGAAGTCGGTACAATTAAAGAAATTCCTGGTATTAACAAATATGTATCTATTGATGGTGGTATGAGCGATCACATCCGTACAGCATTATATGGTGCGAAGTATGATGCCTTATTAGTTAATCGTGATGAAGAAGCGGACGATACAGTCACTATCTCTGGTAAATTATGTGAGTCTGGCGATATTATTGCGCGAGATGTGAAATTACCTTCATCTGTTCATCGTGGCGATTACCTTGCGATATTATCAACAGGTGCATATCACTACTCTATGTCATCTAACTATAACCAAATGCAGAAACCTGCAGTGTTATTTGTGAAAGATGGTAAAGCAAGAGAAGTTATCAAACGTGAATCACTACGTCAATTAATTATTAATGATACAAAAGTAAAATAAATCATAAATGTAAAAAACGAACTGAGATAAGATCAGTTCGTTTTTTTGTATTATACGAGATTTACTAAATTAACAGAAGAAAAATCACTCTTTTCCAAGAAACAACAATGTATCATTATCTTAATTTTCCCTTCTATTTTATATTGGGGATAAAGCCAAAAAAGGAAGGCTCTATAATAAATTCGGTTGATGAGATAAC